>JALYPW010000228.1 GCA_030856145.1 Chloroflexota bacterium
CGCGGGTGCCGGTGAGCTCGGCGCGACCGAGGTCCTGCCGGCTCTCGTCGCGGCCGCCGGGATCTGCGCCGCTCTCCTGACCCGGCACGTCGCCCCGAGCCTCGCCTGGCTGTCAACGATCGGGGCGGCGCTGGCCGCGGGCTCCGTCTCGATCGACGCCGCCCGGGGCCTGGACCCGGGCGCGCTCGGCGTCGGGCCGTGGGAGCTCGCAGCCGGCCGATCGAGCGTCGCGGCCGTCGTGATCCTCGCGATCGTGGCCGCCTACGCCACCCGCTCCCGACGCCAGCTCGAGCCGATCGCGCGGCCCATCGCCTTCGGCCTTCTCGGCTGGCTGATCGCAGCCTGCGCCGTGACCCTTGCGGCCGTCGCGGCGGGCGAGCGGCGCGATCCCGCATTCACCTGGGTCGACGTGGCGACTGCGCCGATCGCCCTGTTCGTCCCGTTCGTCGTCCTCGTGCTGAGTCTGGGGCTGACGGGCGACATCCGGGCCGCCGCTCGACGCACCACCGACCGGGCGGCTCTCACCGAGCCGGTCGCGCCCGGATCAGGGCGATCGAGGTCGGCGCGGACCGTGGCCCTGGCCGGGGCAACGTTGCGCGAGCTCTGGCCGGGCCAGGCCGACCTCGATGAGACGACCCGAACGGCCGAGCGATCGCGCCTGGCGGGTGATCTTCACGCCGTCGTCCTGCCGAGCCTCCGCCAGGCGATCGCCGAGGCCGAGGCCGGCGGCGACCCGGACACCCTCGCCCGCCATCTCCGGACGGTCGATCTCGAGCTCGAGCGCCTGATGGCCGACCGCTGGCCGGTGGTCCTTGAAGCGTTCGGGCTCGTCGCAGCGCTCGAGGATCTCGCCGAGCGGATCGAGGCCGATGGCGGGCTGAAGGTCGAGATCGACGTCGAGCGGGCAGGCGAGCGGCCACCCGTCGCGATCGAGCGGACCGCATGGCGGGTGGCCCAGGTGGCGCTCGACAATGTCGTCCGCCATGCCGCAGCAACCACCGTCACGATCACCGTCGGGGTCGATGCCGACCGGGTGGCGCTGGCGATCGCCGACGATGGACGCGGGATCCAGACCGGCGTGGCCGGGACCACGCGACCCGGCGCCCGGGGATTGGCCGACGCCACGCGCCGTGCCGCGACGATCGGGGCGACGATCCGCCTCGAGCCGCGACCCGGCGGCGGGACAGCTGTCGCGTTCCACTGGCAGGCGCCTCGCCGGCGCGGCTGACCCCGACGCCGCCCGAACCGGGTGCACTGAGCGTGAAGGACCCGGTGCTACACTCCCGGCCGTGTCAAAGAATCTCGTGATCGTCGAGTCGCCGGCCAAGGCGCGGACGATCGAACGCTATCTCGGCGCGGACTACACGGTCCTCGCCTCCTACGGTCATGTCCGTGACCTGCCCGAGAACCCCGGCAAGGGCAAGTTCGGGGTCGATGTCGACCACGACTTCGCCCCCGAGTACGTGATCTCGGACGATCGCAAGAAGCAGCTTGCCCTGATCACGAAGGCGGTCAAGATCGCCGACGACGTGTGGCTCGCAACGGACCTCGATCGGGAAGGGGAGGCGATCGCCTGGCACGTGGCCGAGGCCGCACACGTTCCGAAGTCGAAGGCCCACCGGGTCACGTTCAACGAGATCACCGAGAGCGCGATCCGCGAGGCGTTCGCCCACCCCCGCGACATCGACGTGAACCTCGTCGATGCCCAGCAGACCCGCCGGATCGTCGATCGCCTCGTCGGCTACACACTCAGCCCGCTCCTCAGCCGGAAGATCCGGTCGGGCCTGTCGGCCGGGCGCGTCCAGTCGGTCGCCGTCCGCATCGTCGTCGAGCGTGAGCGCGAGATCACGGCCTTCAGCGCTCGCGAGTACTGGACCCTCGAGGCGATCCTGGCGACCGCAGCGGGCGCGACGTTCGCCGCCGAGCTGGTCCGGATCGACGGCGCTGCCCTTGACGTCGGCGACGAGGAGACCGCCACCCGCCACGCGACCGCCCTGCGCGACCTGAGGCCGGTCGTCACGAAAGTCGGGACGCGCAAGCAGAGCCGCAGCCCGGCCCCGCCGTTCACGACCTCGACCCTCCAGCAGGAGGCCAGCCGGAAGCTCAGCTACAGCCCGAAGCGCACCATGTCGGTCGCCCAGCGGCTGTACGAGGGCGTCGAGACGCCCGACGGCCACGTCGGCCTCATCACCTATATGCGAACTGACTCGACTGCGATCGCCGGGGTCGCGATGGGCGAGGCGCGGGACACGATTCGAGATCGCTTCGGCGAGCAGTACACGATGCCCAAGGGCCGGGTCTACAAGACGAAATCGAAGGGCGCCCAGGAGGCCCACGAGTCGATCCGCCCGACATCATTCCGGCGCGATCCGGACTCGCTCGCGGGCATGGTTCCCAACGACGAGCTCCGCCTGTATCGCCTGATCTGGCAGCGCGCGATCGCGTCGCAGATGGCGGCCAAGGAGCTGGAGACCACGACGGTCGAGCTGGCGGCCGCGCCGTACGAGCTCCGAGCGAGCGCGACGAAGACCCTGTTCGACGGCTTCTCCGCGGTCTACACCGAGGGTCGCGACGACGGGGCCGGCGACGAGGAGGAGGCCGAGCGGGCGCTCCCGCCGGTCAGGGACGGCGACGCGACCACGGTCCGCGACGTGACGCCGACCCAGCACTTCACGGAGCCGCCGCCGCGCTTCACCGAGGCAACGCTGATCAAGGCCCTCGAGGAGCACGGGATCGGCCGGCCGTCCACCTACGCGGCGACGATCTCGACGATCACCGATCGCGGCTACGTGCGGGTCGAGGAACGACGCCTCCACCCCGAGTTGATCGGCGAGGTCGTGACCGACTTCCTCGTCGAGCACTTCGGGACTTACGTGGACCTCGCCTTCACCGCCCGGATGGAGGAGGAGCTCGACGAGATCGCCGACGGGTCACGCGAATGGGTGCCGCTGCTGCGCGCCTTCTTCGGCCCGCTCAAGGACCAGGTCGCCGACGTCCGGAAGAACGTCAAGCGCAAGGACGTGACGACCGAGCCGAGCGACGAGGTCTGCTCGGAGGGTCACCCGATGGTCATCCGGCTCGGCCGGAACGGCCGCTTCCTCGCCTGCTCGCTCTTCCCGGAGCACAAGGAATCGCGACCGCTGCCCGGCGACGAGGCTCCGCCCCAGGCCGGCGAGGGCGAGGTCTGCCCGGACTGCGGCGAGGGGACGCTCGTCGGCAAGCGTGGCCGCTTCGGGCCATTCGTGGGCTGCTCGCGCTACCCGGACTGCACCTTCATCAAGAAGGAGGGTCCGCCGCCGCCGGATCCGCTGCCGTTCGAGGTGGCCTGCCCGAAGAACAAGGATGGACACCTCGTCCCGCGCCGGGCGCGCCGCACGGGCAACGTCTTCTACGGCTGCTCGAACTACCCGAAGTGCGACTTCACGACCAACCACGAGCCGGTCGGGGCGGTCCACGACACCGACGATGGACCGATTGCGCGCCTGGCCGATGGGGGCGGGCTGTGCCTGACGTGCGGTGCAGCGGTCCCGCTG
>JALYPW010000054.1 GCA_030856145.1 Chloroflexota bacterium
GCCGCGACGCCGACCGGGACGAGCGAGCGAATGATGACCGGCCGGACATCCCGGAGCAGGCCGAGGTCCCGAGCCCGCCGGATGGTCGAGATCCGGAACGCTGCAAAAGCCAGGAAGACGAGCACCACGACCGCAACGGACAACCCGGGCCCGAGCGAATCGTTGCCGAAGCTGCGCATCGCGGGGGGGACCGGCGACACCGTGGCCCCGTTCGTGATGATCATCGAGATGCCTCGGAAATAGAGCAGACCAGCCAGGGTCACGATGAACGACGGGACTCCGATGCGGGTCACCCACAGGCCGTTCCAGGCACCGAGGACGATGCCGACGATCATCGCCAGCGCGAAGCCGACGAGCGGGTCGAGGGCGAGCTTCGTCGGGCTCGTCGCAACAGCCGCCACGACACCGACCAGGGCGACCGCGGAGCCCACCGAGACATCGAAGTTTCGGGTGACGATCAACATCACCGCGCTGATCGCGGCCATGGCGGTGATCGACGACTGGAGGGCGAGGAGGGTCAGGTTGCGCGGCGACAGGAAGATCCCGGTCAGCGCCTGGAAGACGACCCACACGGCCGCGACCACGAAGAGCAGCGTGTAGTTGCGAAGGGCCACCTGTCGGGCCAGCCGTCGTCGCGCCGCTACGCCGCGACTGGAGACGGGCGACTCGACCGGGTCGGGCAGCGCTCCGGCCGGCGAGCCGCCTGACGATCCGAGCCCGGTCACTGGCCGGCCGCCGCTTCGAGCAGGGTCGACTCCGACGCATCCGCCGCCGGCAGGTCCACGACCAGCCGGCCGGACCGCATGACCAGGATGCGATCGCAGACTTCGACCAGCTCCTGCGCCTCGGACGAGACCAGAAGGATTGCCGTGCCGTCGCCGGCGAGAGCGCGAATCAGCCGATGGATTTCGCCTCGCGCGCCGACGTCGACGCCGCGGGTCGGATCGTCGAGCAGGAGCACGGTCGAACGGGCGACCAGCCAGCGCGCGACCTGGACCTTCTGCTGGTTGCCACCCGACAGGGTCCCCACATCGCTCGTGGCCGACGGCGCCCGGATGGCGAGCCTGGCAATGTACTCGAGGCCGATGGCCTCCCGCCGTTCGACGTCGAGGAATCCGCTCCGGGTCAGGGCGGCCAGCGATGGCAACGCGATGTTGTCGGCGATCGATTGGCCGAGCACCAGCGTCTGGCGGCGGTCCTGCGACATGAGCCCGATCCCGGCCGCGACGGCGTCACTCGGGGTCCCGATGTGAACCTCGCGGCCGTCGATCCGGATCGATCCGCTGACCTGGCCCGGCCAGGCTCCGAAGATGGCCGTCGCGGTGGGCCCGCAACCGGCCCCGACGAGGCCGAACAGGCCCACGATCTCACCACGACGGACGCTGAGCGACATGTCGTCCACCCGCCGCCGATCGGGCTCGTCAACGTCGTGGGCGGATAGTGCGTGAACCTCGAGCGCGACCGAGCCTCGGCCACCGGCGGTGGCGCGCGGAGCCGCCTCCGTCATCGTGCCGACCATCTCGGCGACCACGGCCGTCCGGCTCGTTTCCGCGATCTGGTGATCGCCACGGATCCGGCCGTCGCGCATCACCACGATCCTGTCGGCGATTGCGAAGACCTCGGTCAGCCGGTGCGAGACGAACACGATCGCGACCCCGCGAGCGCGGAGCCTCCGGAGGTGCTCGAACAACCGCCGTGCTTCGCCGTCCGTCAGGGCCGCGGTCGGCTCGTCGAGGATCAGGACCCGCGCGTCCTTGGACAGGGCGCGAACGATTGTCACGAGCTGTTGCGTTGCCAGATCGAGCGAGCCCATCCGGGCGTTGGCGTCGACGCCGACCTCGAATTCGGCCAGCAGGCGCCGCGCCCCGGCCTCGACCTCGTTCGAATCGATCAGCCCGTAGCGAGTCGGCAGGTCATTGAGCGACAGGTTCTGGGCAACGGTCAGGTCGGGAACCGTGTTGACTTCCTGGGGGATGAGCACGACGCCGGCCGCAACCGCACCAGCCACGCTCGACGGCGCATACCGACGACCGAGGAGCTCGATCTCGCCGTCATAGGTCCCTGCCGGGTGGGCGGCGGCAAGAACCTGGATCAGGGTGGACTTGCCGGCCCCATTCGGCCCGAGAAGAGCGAGAATCCGGCCGGCTTCGATGTCGAGGTCGACGGCGTCGACGGCCACGACGCCCGGGAACCGCTTGGTCAGCCCGCGGGTCCGGAGGACGGGGGCTGCCGTCGCTCCGGCGATACCGGAGACTGGCGGCCGCTCCCCGTCCGATCGATCCAGCGTCAACTCGATCCATCCCTCTTCCGGGCGCCGGTCAAGCTAGCAGGTGGGCTTCTTGTCGGCGGCGTTCTGGTAGATGTCGTCGATCTTGTGCCACCACGTGTTCTTGCAGGCGAATTCCTTCATGTCGTCTGCGCCGACCAGATAGATCGGCGTCTCAGCGAACGGAATCTGTCCTGCCCCGTTGTCGATCGTCTTCGTGGCGCCGATGTCCTGGCACGTCGCGAGCTTGACCGCCACGTCCGCTCCACGCTTCGCCATCTCGTCGGGAGCCGGCCAGACCGAGCCGAACATCCGGCCTTCGACGATGGCCTGGGCCGCCGGCAGCTCGACATCCTGACCGGTGACGGCGATCTTGCCATCGGGGATGCCCGCGGCCTCGATCGCGTTGAGGACCCCGACCGACATCCCATCGTAGGTCACGAGGAATGCCGCCATGTCGTCGTTCGTCTTCGTCAGGGTGTTCTCCGCCTCTGCCTGAGCCGGCTCGGTCTTCCAGCCGGGAGTGAAGTAGTCGGTCACGAGCTTGATGTCACCCGACGCGATGAGCGGATCGAGGACTTCGTGGTAGCCCTCCTGGAACTGGGTCGAGCCGGTCTGTCCGGGATCGCCGCCGATCAACGCATAGTTGCCCTTGGGGAACTTGGCGACGACGGCCTTGGCCGCGGAACGGCCTCCTTCCTTCGGGTCGCGCCCGATGAAGGCGGCGTGCTTCGCGTTGAGGATCATGTCGTCGTACGAAGCCAGCGGGATTCCGGCTGCCGTGGCCTTTTCGGCGATCTGGCCGGCCACGTTGAAGTCGACGGGCTGGATGACGATCGCGTCGACCTTCTGGGTGATGACATTCTCGGCCTGAGCGACCTGAGCCTGGGCGTCGTTCTCGGCCGATTGGACGATCACCTCGTAACCGGCCGCCTGGGCGGCCTCCTTGAAGAAGGGGATGTCCGCGTTCAGGTATCGATAGGCGCCTTGCTGCTTGAGCATGAAGGCGATCTTCTTGGTCGTCCCCGGCGTGCAACCGGCGGTCGCGCTGCCGACGGGCGCGCTGGCTCCTCCGCTCGGACCCGCCGAAGCCGCGTTGGACGGTGCAGCCGTCGTCGTGCTGCCCGCCGAGCAGGCTCCCGTCGCGAACACGAGCGCCGAGAGGCACACGACCATCGGCCGCATGCTGCTTCTCCGAATCGCCATCGGTTTCTCCTCTGTGTGGTCCCTGGTGCGGCCCGGTGGCGGGCGAGTGGTGGGTCGCGACGGCTGTATACCATCGCAACGACCGAGATGTCAACGATGTCATGACCCGAGCCACCGTCGACCAGGGTCGTCGGCGTGGAGGATCCCTTGACAAGCGTGGCCGAGGTGAATCATGCTTCAACGTGCTGCCGGACAATCGCGTATGGCAGCGTTGTCATGTGGTCGGGGGCGGCCGGTCTCCTCCGCCGCCCCCGGTACCACCCACGGAGGCGCCTGATGCCATGGTTGTCGGCGTGATCGTTGGCCAGGGCCGGATCGGCGATTCCTGCGCCAGGAGCATGTGGCCGGGGTGGGTACCCGGCGCGGGCCTGGCGGCTCTCGGGAACCCCGATGCCCCTGGCCCTTGGGCCGACGCGACCCTTGGTGAGCAGCGCGGCAGATGAGGCGAGCTGTGGAGACGTCCGCTCGACCGACGATGCGCCAGGTAGCGTCGATCGCCAACGTCAGCCTGAAGACCGTGTCCCGGGTGGTCAACGACGAGCCGCGGGTCAGTCCCGAGACGGCCAGGCGGGTCCGGGCCGCCATCGCCGACCTCGGGTTCAGGGTCAACTACGGCGCCAGCAATCTGAAGCGCGGGGTCAGCACGTCAACGATCGGGCTGGTCATCGAGGATGTTGCCAACCCGTTCTTCTCCGTCATCGCCCGAGCCGTCGAGGAGGTTGCCCGCGAGCACGGCCACCTGCTGGTGACCGCCAGCTCGAATGAGGACGCCGACCGCGAGCGCGAGGTGATCGACCTGTTGTCCAGCCGTCGGATCGACGGCCTGCTCGTGGTCCCGGCAGGCAACGACCATCGCTACCTGCTGCCCGAGATCCGGATGGGAACTCCGGTCGTGTTCATCGACCGGCCGCCGGGCCGGATCGAGGTGGATACGGTTCTCCTCGACAATGTCGGCGGGGCGCGCCAGGCGACGGAGCATCTCCTCGCCGCCGGTCACCGGCGCATCGGCGTTCTCCTCGACCGTCGCGAGGTCTATACGACGACGCCCCGGCTCGAGGGCCACCGCCAGGGCCTGCGTGGTGCGGGCCTCAACCTGGACGAGTCGCTGCTCCGCTTCGATTGCCATGATGCCGACGATGCAGCGGCGGCAGTCGCGGACCTGCTGACGATGGCCGAGCCGCCGACGGCCATCTTTGCCTCCAACAACCGGATGAGCGTCGGCGCGGTCAAGGCCCTGGCGGCGGCCGCCGACCCACCCGGCTCCGGCCGGATCGCCCTCGTCGGCTTCGATGACTTCGAGCTGGCCGATGTCCTGACGCCGCCGGTTTCGGTCGTCGCCTACGACCTCCCGGCTCTTGGCCGGCGAGCGGCCGAGGACCTGTTCGACCGGCTGGCGGGCGATGCCGGACCGGCCCGTCGGGTCGTCATGCCGACGTGGATCGTCGCCCGCGGGTCAGGCGAAGTGCCGTTCGCGGCGGCGCAGCCGTTGCCGGGACGTCCGGTGTGACCCGTCGCGGCCGGGTCGTGAGCGCGGGCGAGGCACTCGTGGACCTGTTCCTGAAAGAGGGCGCATCCGGACCCCAGCTCCGGGTGTTGCCCGGTGGATCGTCGTTCAACGTGGCGATCGGGCTGGCCAGGCTGGGGCTCGACACGTCCTTTGCCGGCCGCCTTTCCAGCGACGTGTTCGGCCGTCTGCTGACCCGGGTCCTGGATCGCGAGGGCGTGGACGCGAGCCTCGTCCAGCACGGTCCTGAGCCGACCCCGATGGCCGTCGTGGGCCGGACGGGACCGGACGTCGTCTACGACTTCCGCTGGATCGGCACGGCGGATCGGCAGTACGACCCGGCGGCCCTGGCGCCCGGCGTGTTCGAGGCGTTCGACGCGCTCCACGTCGGATCGGTGGCCCTCGGGATCGAGCCCGTCGGCGCCAGGCTCCTGGCCCTCATGGAGCGGTTGCAGGGCCGGGTGTTCCTGACCTTCGATCCGAACGTCCGGCGTGACGTCGTGGACGACTGGCCAACCTATGTTGCTCGGGTCCACCGAGCCGCGGCGCTCGCCGACATCGTCAAGGTCAGCGACGCCGACCTGACGGCCGTCGACGAGACCGCGTCGGGCACGCGGCTGCCCTTCGGACGCAGCGGCCCGACCATCGTGACCGCGGGTGCCCGCGGGGCGACCCTGCTCCGGGCCGGGCACGCCCCACTCGTCATGGCGGCGGCGCCCGCTGCGGCCGTCGACACGGTCGGTGCGGGCGACGCAGCGATGGCCGCCCTGCTGTTCGCGCTCTCCGAGCAAGGCCTCCTCGGCCCCGGCTCGATCGATCGCGTCGCCGATCGGACCTGGGTCGAGATCCTCCGATTCATGAGCACCGCGGCGGCGATGACCTGCGAGCGGGTGGGGGCTGACCCGCCGATCCTGGCGGACCTCCGCGCTCGGCTCGGCGCATGAGATCAGGACCAGCCGGCGCATGGCAGTTCGCCCCGGGCGGACCCGACTCTGCCCGCGGGCGGACCTGAGCCGCGTGCCGAAGAAGGACTTCGTCGATCCGGCTCTGGTTCGTCGACCAGGGTCGATCGAGTTCGAGCCGATCCCCGTCAACGTTCCGGGGCCGTCGCTCCAGGAGGCCCGGGCGACCCTCGGCGATCAACGCCTCGACCACATGCTCAGGGACATGGTCCTCATCCGGGAGTTCGAACTCATGCTTGATGCGGTCAAGCGCGAGGGAGCCTATGCCGGCACTGCCTATCACCACCGCGGTCCTGCCCATCTCGGCATCGGACAGGAAGCAGCGGCTGTGGGGCAGGCCGCCGCGCTCAACACCGGCGATCACATCTTCGGGAGTCATCGCAGTCATGCGGAGGTCCTGGCGAAGGGCCTCGCCGCGATCGAGCGGAGCGACGAACGATTCCTGGAGGACGTCATGGCGGACGCCCTCGACGGCACGATCCTGCGTGTCGTCGAGGCTCTCCCCGCCTCGAGCACTCGAGCCCGTGCGATCCAGTTCCTGACGTACGGGCTCCTGGCCGAGATCTTTGGCCGGGCGACCGGGTTCAATCGAGGCCTGGGCGGGAGCATGCATGCCTGCTTCCCGCCGTTCGGGATCTATCCGAACAACGCGATCGTCGGCGGGTCGGCACCCATCGCGGCCGGCGCCGCCCTGTACCGCCATGTCAACGGCCAGGAGGGCCTGGTCGTGGCCAACCTGGGCGACGGTGCAGCGGCATGCGGACCGGTCTGGGAGGCCATCAACTTCTCATCGATGCACCAGTTCGAGCGACTCTGGGACCAGCCTCGAACCGGCCTCCCGATTCTCTTCTTCTTCGTCAACAACTTCTACGCGATGGGCGGCCAGACCGCCACCGAGACGATGGGCTTCGACCACATCGCCCAGATCGGGGCGGCCTTCGGAACTCGCAACCTGCTGGCCGAGGTCGTCGACGGCAACGATCCGCTGGCCGTCATGAGCTGCGTCCAGCGGAAGCGAACGATCATCGAGGCGACCGGCGGACCAGCCCTCGTGGACTGCCAGACCTATCGCCAGAGCGGTCACTCGAGCAGCGACGCCAGCTCGTATCGAACGGCCCTCGAGATCGAGGCCTGGAAGGTCGCCGATCCGATCGTCGAGTTCGGCCAGCGCCTCCAGCAGGCAGGTGTCGTGGGCGACGACTGGCAGCGGACCTCCCACGACTGGGCTCGGGCGCGGCTGGCCGAGGTCTTCCCACTTGCGGCCGACCTCGGGATCTCGCCTCGCCTCGAGCCGGGGCTCGACCCCCGGGCGATCAGCCGCTACCTGTTCAGCGGGGTGGCCACCGGTCGCGAGCCGGCCGGGTCCGGCGACCTGCTCATGGCGCCGGCGGACCATCCTCGCGTTGCCCAGCTGGCGGGGCGGGCCCGGGGCGGTCTCGGGCCCGACGGCGGACGGCTTCCGTCGACCCAGGTCGTGACCCTTCGGGCAGCACTCTTCGAGGCCATCGTCGACGCGGTCGCGGGCGATCGCCGGCTCATCATCTACGGCGAGGAGAATCGGGACTGGGGTGGAGCGTTCGGGGTGTATCAGGGACTGACCGAGCTGCTGCCTGCCCGTCGCCTCTTCAATGCGCCGATCTCCGAAGCCGTCATCGTCGGCAGCGCCGTCGGCTACGGGATGGCCGGCGGCCGCGCCCTCGTCGAGCTCATGTACAGCGACTTCATCGGCCGGGCCGGCGATGAGCTCTTCAACCAGCTCGCGAAGTGGACGGCGATGTCCGGTGGCGGGCTGCGGATCGGGGTCGTGGTCCGGGTCTCGGTCGGGAGCAAGTACGGAGCCCAGCACTCCCAGGACTGGACCGCCCTCGCTGCCCACATCCCGGGTCTCAAGGTCGTCTATCCAGCGACGCCGTTTGACGCGAAGGGCCTCCTCACCGCCGCCCTGAGCGGTGACGATCCCGTCATCTTCTTCGAGAGCCAGAAGCTGTACGACGTCGGCGAGCTCTTTCAGCCCGACGGCGTCCCCCGTGACCGCTACGAGGTCCCGATCGGCGTCCCGCTGGTGAAGCGCAGCGGACGCGATCTCACGATCCTCAGTGTTGGCCCGGCCCTCTACCCGGCCCTCGAGGCCTGCACCCGCCTCGCCGACGATCACGGCGTGGATGCGGAGCTGATCGACGCCCGCTCCCTGGTCCCGCTCGACCTGGAGCCGATCATCGAGTCCGTCCGGAAGACGAGCCGCCTCCTGCTCGTCTCCGACGCCTGCCTCCGCGGGTCCATCCTCAACTCAATTGCAGCGGAGATCCAGCTCCAGGCGTTCGACTACCTCGATGGTCCCGTCGTCGTTATCGGGGCTCCCAACTGGATCACCCCGTCAGCCGAGCTGGAGGACGCATTCTTTCCGAATGCCGGCACGATCCTCGGGGCGGTCGACGAGTGGCTCATCCCGCTGCGCGGGTTCCATCGATCCGGCGAGGCTCGGACAGCCCGACTCGACGCCTGGCGAGCCGGCGTCTAGAGGCGAACTCACGCGCGCCGGCCAATTCGCTCTCGAGCGTGGATCGGCGGATCGTCAAGCGCCTCAGCCCGGCGGCGTTACGCACGCCGGCTACCCAACGACCTGGATCTTCACCCCGAGAGCCTCGTGGAGGGCCGTGCCCGTGCGTCGCCGGAGAAGAGCTGCCGTTGATGTTGCCGCGCTGCCGCGCCGAGGAGCGCGTCGTAGACGGCACCGCCCGAGACGTTCAGCCCGGCGAGTTCGGCGCCGCGTTCGGCTGACTGCGCCGGTCCTGCATCATCGGGTTCATCTCCACGAGATTCGTTGTGTTCCAAGGGTGGCATTCGGCGCGGCTGGGTTCATCTGGCGCCAGCCACCTCGAGGCAGATCGAAGTCGGCGCAGCGATGCGTTCCCACAGCGATTTGTCAATACGCTCATCGCGTCCGTCGAGCCCTCCCGGCGCGAGTGTTTCCGGTCGCAGAACCCAGCGATCCCGTTGAGATCGTTCCAGGCGGCCACGACATCCAGCGGGAGCACCCGGAGGCCGTCGTCATAGCCATACGCTCCTTCCTTGCTGGCCTGCCAAGCGCCACATCGGAGGCCACGGAGACTGAGGTCCGTCAATGCCGCCGCGATCGACCATCGAGATCAGCGCGGGCCCAGGCCGTGCCGGGCGATCAGGTCCGGCACCTCGGTCATCTCGAACACGAGCCCATAGCGATCCGCGATCGCTGTCTCGACCTCGAGGTCGGGGAGCCTGCCCGCCGCCGCGACAGCTGCAGCGAGCTCGGCGAAGTAGTTCTCGAATCCACCTGGGCTGATGATCTCGATCATCCGCGCCGGTCGATTCCCCGCGTTCCACATCGAGTGGAGCTCACCGCGCGGCTTGACGATGTAGCCGCCGGCCCCGAGCGACATCTCCCGCCCGTCCGAACGAAAGCCCATCTCGCCCTCGACGACGTACGAGATCTCGTCTTCGTATGTATGCCGGTGAGGCGGCACCAGCACGCCCGGCGCGAAGAGGTGTTCGATGATCGAGATCGACCCCGTATCCGCGGCGGTGAGCCTCGTGGTCGCGGTCAGACCGGGGACCATCGGGTCGTCGGGCCCATGCGGGAGAACCACGGCGAGACGCGCGGGGGACGAAGGGATCATGGGATCCTCCCTAATTTCGAAGGTCAGTCATGTATCGTGATCGCGATGGTCGCACGTTCTGCTCTTGCCGAGCTGTACCGTACGGCTCAACCAAGGAGCCGACGTGGGGTCAGGACTGGCTTGCGTGCTCCGGTTCCATCTTGGTCCCACAGCAACACGTGAACGGCTGCATCGACTGCATTTTCGACTCGTCGCCGTGGTGCTTGAGCATGATCTCGCAGCCACAATTCGAGCACACGAAATCGTCGCCGTCCTGCATGTGGGATGACTGGCCGCCGGCCTGTGTGGTGGACTGATCCATCGGGATTGCCTCCTTGCTTGAACGATTGGCTGGGGGTGGCACGAGCGTACGGCCGCGCTCGCTGCCCGCCGTGCGCACTCCGGGGCTGGGAGGTTGCAGCCTGCTGCCAACGCGCGTCGCAGCCGCCCCGGTAGCCGGGATCAGCAGGCTATCGTCAGGACCAATCGTGCCCTCCCGTTGTCTTCGACCAGTAACGGGCCTGGAGGAGTTGGTCCCGGCCGGCTGTCAGTGACGGGGGCGCCCCAGGCGCGCGGCCAACGGCGCCCGCCATTGCTCGACGAGTGCGGGATGCTCAACCACCGAGTGGGCAAGATCGAGCTGGCGCAGGGCCGTGTCGCGCATTGCGAGATGGGCATCGCGTACCGTCACGGCCTGCGGATCCTGGGCGGCGACCACGATCGGCCCGCTCGCTGGGACCTCTCCGGGACGGAGCACGCGCAGGTACCAGCCGGTCCGGCCAGAAGACAGCATCCGCTTCTGTACGTCGGACCGACCGCGATACAGGACGAGCTTGTAGCACGGCCATCGCGGCTGGCTGACCTGAAGCACGGCCGTTCCCCACTCCCAGATGTCTCCGATGCGAGCCTCCTGTTCGAGCACGCCCAGGGTCGAGAGGTTCTCGCCAAAGGGCGCCGCTCCGAGCGACTCCCCGAGCTCCAGGCTCCAGCCCGCCAAGTGCTCCGACGGGTACGCATAGACGGCTTTGTCGAGGCCGCCATGGACCTCGAGGTCGGCCTGCCCGTCGCCCGACAGGTTGACCTCCGAGAGCCAGAGCGAACTGGCCGCGTCCACCGACGACTTCCGGATCCCGCTCCAGACACGCTCACCGTTGACCTGGTCCAGGACGCTCGGCGTCGCGACGTTGACCGAAACAAGCTGGATCACGATCCGTTCGCTCCTTCAGGAGTCGTCGACCTCGTCGCTGGGCGCGGCCACCCTCGCGCGCCTGGTCGTCGCCGATCTCGAGCATACGGCCCGCTCGCCACGCCCTGCCATCGGTCGCGAGTTCGCCGACCGGACGGTGCGGGGCCTGCTCGCGAGTCCATCGTCCCCGGACGTTGATTCCGGAACCGTCGAAGGACTGGCGCGCACATCATTAGCAGAGCGGCGAGTCGCCGCGGTCTACACGGCGGTGAGCAGTGCGCGAACTCGTGGTGAGGGCGCGAGGCGGCGATCGAGACGCTTTCTCGGCGCTCGTGGCGCGATCCATCGGGCCGCTGACCGGCGTCGCGCGCATGATCCTGCCGATCGAGGGAACCGTCGAGCTTGGTCCGTAGCGTCGACCAGTCGGTGATGGCCCACGACGCATGTCGACGCAGTCGCACAGGAAGGTGTCCGCGCGCGCCGGTGTGGGTTCCCCAATCAGGGTGGCCTCGGTGTCGCGATCAAGGCGCCGGCCACAATTGTCCCCGCGGAGGCGTTCTCGCACGGTCACGACCCGAGGCTATCAGCGCCCATCACCCCGGGCTAGCGCAGCTTTCGCTCCCGACCGGCTTCCAGGTGAAGGCTGTTTCCGACAGTGGCAGGTCCACCGACTGCGTGGTGCCACCCGCGGTGATCACCCCGCGGACATTGGACGCGCCGACCGTCATGAGGACCGAGCCATCCGGCTGCAATGCGATCGTGGCGACGCCTGCGCCGTTCTTCGTGAGGGTCCCCCCGGCAATCGCACCGATGGCTTCGTACTTGTAGGTGCCCTGCTTCGTGCGTGGGTCGATCACTGCTCGATACATCCAGGTCTCCTCGTAGCCGGCGGCGGTCGCCTGGCCCTGGATCAGCCACTCAGTGTCCAAGGAGTCGCGGCGCTCCCCACGCCACAGCATCGGTTCGATGATGCTCTCCGTGACGAGCACGCAGTCGCACTTCGGCACGGTGCGCTTGATCTCGTCGATACGCTCCTGGATCAGATTCTCGAGCGTCGCCTTGGACCAGGCGGTTCCCGGACCAATCGCGTAGCCGAGCCACTTCGGCCCGAAGCCGGCGACAAAGCCATTCACCACTCCAAGCTCCATCGCGATCGTGTTGGCAATGATGTCGTTGCGCGTCTCCTGGATCTGCTCGATGACGCGGTCGCGAGCGCCTGGGTCCTCCTGGTACGCCTTGATGGTCAGCGGGTTCGTGGGGTTCTTCGCGCATTCGAGGAGCCTGTCGAGCTCGGCGAGCTGGTCGCCGAGCTTGGTCCCGATCATCGCGGCCTTGTCGGCGGTGAGCCCGGCCTTGATGAGCCGCATGATGATCCCAGCCTTGCCCGGCAGGGCGCCCTCGACGATGTTCTTGATGGCCGTGTCGCGGACCGTGCTCTGGGCTTTGGAGATCGCCCAGTCGACGGTGACCCCGAAGACAGATACCTCGGCGGTCAGGATCGGCCCGCCGGCGAGGTTGGCCACGGCCAGGCCGGCCGAGGCAACGCCCTCCAGCGACTGGCGAACCTCGTCCGACATTCCGTCCGCGCTGACGAGGTACTTGAGGTGGACCTCGATCCGGTCATCGGTCGTGGAGCTGGTTGCGGACACGAGCCCCGGCGTCCCGCCGGTGGCCGGTGCGATCGATACCGTGAATGTCGTCGTGTCGGCGGAGACGAGATGCTCCACGACGGTCGCCGACCCGGGCCCGGAGGACGTGACATCGAACGTGGTCGCCGCGAGGAAGGCGAGGTCGTCGGCGGCAAGGCCGGCACCCGAAAGCTCAGCAAGCAGATCAGCGTTGGGCGTCGCCGCCGAGGCGGGTGCCGAGGGCGAGCCAGCCGGAGCGGCCGTTGCGCTCCCCACCGGGCCCGCTCCGCCCCCGCATGCGGCCAGCACGATCATGAGCACGAGAACGATGGAAGTGGGCACCCCACGGGCTTGGAATCGGCCCATGGGGCTACTCCCTTGGTTGATGGCTTAGCCGGGAGCATGGCAGGTCGCCGTCAGCCTGTGTGCCCGCCGCGGGGGTGCGGATCGCCGCCATCGGGTTGACGACTGAGGAGTTGATCTATGCCGGACGGGCTGGTGGCTGGCTCGTCGTCCCGAGCCTGGAGCCTCGGTGAACGCGAGGGCCCGCGTGTTTACGTAGCCCGGCTATCGGGTTGACCGAGCGGCGCATTCCGCGCAGAGACCCGAGATCGTCAGATGACCGACATCGGCTACGAAGCCGAAGCGGCGCCGGATCGGGCGGACAACCGCGACCGCAGCGTCGGCATCAAGTTCCCACGTCTGGTCGCACGACCGGCACTGAAGGTGAGCGTGTTCCGCTTCGGGAAGGACGTGGTACTCCTCGCGACCGGCCGCCGAATGGCTGTGGCTGAGGTAGCCGAGCTCCTCGAGGACGCCGAGCGTCCGATACACCGTCGATGGCGTCGTGTCAGGGTCGCGCTCACGGCAGCGCTCGACGAGTTCGCTCCCGGTGACATGACCCTGAGTCGCTTCGAGGACCTCGAGGATGAGCCTGCGTTGGGGCGTCCAGCGGAGACCGCGCGACCGAATCTGGTCGCGGATCTGAACCCAGATCTCGGTGTCGAGCGCGGCGGCGCCGGCGCGACTCGGCGATGGGCGCGTTGGCGGTGCGGGCGATCCAGATCCAGCCATCGGACGAAGTATAGACGGAATGCTGCTGCGCCTTGTATTTGTTACCATCTGTTGCAGTAGTCTGGTCACGCATCTTCGTTCTACCCGAAAGGAGCCCCGACCGTGCGCGCCGCTCGTCTGATCCTCGTTCTCAGCCTGAGCTCGGTGCTCGTCGCCTGTAGCGGCGGCTCGGGTTCATCCTCGGCTCCGTCGGTCAGCGGCGGAACTTCCGATGGCGCCTCACTCGGCTGGTACGACGAGCTCACCGGCCAGCCCGACAAGCTCGACGTGGCGACGACCGTGGCACCGATCAGCTCGCTCGCCCGCAACATCGGCGGCGACCGGATCCGGCTCCACGGGATCGTCCCGGATGCGACGAACTCGCATACCTTCGAGCCGAGTCCCTCGGACGCCAAGCAGCTCGGGGCTGCCGACCTGATCGTCGTCAACGGCCTCCACCTCGAGGAGCCAACCCTCGATCTCGCGGAGGCCTCGAAGAAGGCCGGCACGCCG
>JALYPW010000298.1 GCA_030856145.1 Chloroflexota bacterium
CACGTGCCCGGCGCCACCAGCGGACCGGTCGAGGTGTTCCTGCCGCGCTACCGCTCCGTGCCGGTTCCCGCCTCGGTCGCCGGGCGCCGCATCGTCCGCGTCCCGGATCCGCTCGCCGCCGACGGAATCACCGAGATCTCGATCGTCGACGTCGATGCCGACGGCTACCGACTCCGACTCGTGGACCACCCGGCCGCGTTCGATCGCGACGGGATGTACGGACCTCCCGGCGCTGACTTCGCCGACAACGCGTGGCGCTACGGCCTGTTCTGCCGGGCGGCCCTCGAGACCCTCCGGACCCAGCCCGGCACCCCCGTCGACATCCTCCATCTCCACGACTGGCACAGCGGACCAGCGGCGATCCAGCGCGACGCCTGGCTGGCCGACGACCCGGTCCTCGGCCGGGCAGCGATCGTGATGACCCTCCATAACCTGGCCTACCACGGCTGGACCGGACGCGACGAGCTCGGGCAGCTCGGGCTGGTCCCGGGCGGCGGCGTCCTGCCGGCCGATGCCGACGGGGTTGATCTGCTCCGGGAGGGGATCGTCCGGTCCGAGGTCGCGAACACGGTCTCGCCGGGCTTCGCCCGCGAGGCCCTCACCCCGACGGGCAGCTTCGGCCTGGCGGACGCCCTCGCGGCCAAGGGCGATCGGTTCGTGGGCATCCTGAACGGGCTCGACACGCACGTCTGGGATCCGGCGACCGACGCCGACCTCGCCGCGCCGTTCTCGGCCGGCGACCTCAGCGGCAAGGCGGCCTGTCGAGCGGATCTCCTCGAGCGCCTCGGATTCGACCCGGCCGACGACGGCGCCGTCCTCGGCATGATCGGCCGGCTCGATCCCCAGAAAGGCTTCGACCTCCTCCACGACGCGGCGCCGCGGCTCCTCGACGGGGGCGCCCGGATCGTCGTCCAGGGCTCGGGCGATCCGCACCTCGCCGAGGGCTTCCGGACACTCGCGGCGGAGCAGCCGACGCGGGTCGCCCTCATCGAGCGGTTCGACCGGGCGATGGCCCGCCGGATCTACGCCGGCGCCGACTTCTTCCTGATGCCGTCACGGTTCGAGCCGTGCGGAACGGGCCAGATGGTGTCGCTCCGCTACGGGACGCCGCCGATCGTGCGCCGGACGGGCGGCCTTGCCGACAGCGTGATCGACGAGCGGACTCGGCCCGGGGAGGGGACCGGCTTCGCCTTCGACGTGGCCACGCCCGATGCGCTGGCGGCGGCGTGCGAGGCGGCGATCGCGATGCGGGCGGCGGGCGGGCCGGCGTGGGACCGGTTGGTCGCGCGCGGGATGGCCGTCGACTTCGACTGGGTCAGTGGCGCGGCACCGCGCTACGCCGCCTTGTATGAGCGGGCCCTGGCCATCCGTCGCGGCTGAGCTCGCCGCCGCGGCGGCGCTCGAGGTACTCCCGATCAGTCCGGCGTGAGCGCCCGGAGAAGGGCGAGCGTCGTCGCCTCGGGCCGGGTCCGCATCGGGGCGTGACTGCCACCCGTGATCGTGACGATGTTCTGTGGGCCGACACGCTGCGCGAGCCGGGTTGCCATCACGTCCGGGATCAGCCCACCCGCCGCCGGTTCGCCGCGCACGATCCTCACGACCACATCCGCCGCCGCGGGATCGGCCAGGGCGGCGAGGCCACCGTCCCAGTCGCCGTTCAGGGTCAGGATCGCCCGGACGGCGGGTTCGTCGAACTGGGTGAGCGCCTCCGCCTTTGCGAGCACGTCGCCATGCGGCCAGGTCGGATGGAGGCCGCCGAGCGCCGCCTGTGCCTCGGCCAGGTCGTCGTAGCGGCGCTCGATCGGATCGTCGAGCATCGTGGCGATCGCCGCCGCCGGAATGGCCGGCGGGTCGAGCAGCACGAGGACTTCGGGCCGAACCCCGGCCGCCGGCAGGGCCGCCCCGGTCATCCCGCCCCAGCTGTGCCCGACCACGCGGAGGTCAGGCCGGGCCAGGCCGGCCGCCGCGATGAGGGCGGCGAGGTCGGCGGCGTTGTCGGCGAAGAGATGATGGCCCGTCCAGTGACCAGTGGCTCCGTGCCCGGCCTGGTCGACGGCCACCACCCGTCGTCCCAGCCCCGCCGCGAGGGCCGGCCCAACGCGCCACCAGATCCGGCTCGACGCGGTCACGCCATGGATCAGGAGGACCGGCGCGGCCCCGGCGTCGCCCCATGTCCGGATCGCGTACGGAACGCCGTCCGACTCGACGACGCCGAAGCTCGGGTCGGGCGGCGCGTCAAGCGCTGCGGCAACGGCGGGCGCCAGATCGGCGGCCGTTGCGACGATCGGCGCCGGGGCGCCGGCCGCGGTCGAGGATGGGCTCACGGCTCGAACGTATCACGCCTCCCGGTCGGTGGGCGCTGCGGCTAGAATCGGCCACCCAGTCCCGTTCCGCCGGAGGTCCCCATGGCCAACCAGTTCGTCGTCGAGCTGAAGAACGAGCCCGGCGGCCTGGCGACGCTCGCCGAGGCGCTCGCCGAGCGCGCCATCGACCTCCGCGCGATCGGCGGGGGCGGCATCGGCGACACAGGCCACATCATCATGACCACGGCCGACGACGATGCGGCTCGGGCGGTGCTCGAGGCCGGCGGCTACACGTTCATCGAGGGCGAATCGATCCTGACCGAGGTTGACGACCGGCCCGGCGGCATGGCCCGCCTGTCGCGCGCGCTGGCCGACGCCGGCGTCAACATCTACGGCCATCTGTTTCTCGGCCGGTGGGGCGATCGGGCGATGTTCGCCTTCGTCGTCGACGATCCCGACAAAGCCCGCCCGATCCTCGAGCGCAAGGGCTGACCGCGTGGACACGTCGGGATCGGCTACCGTGGAGCGCGTGGACACCCTCTCCGACGCCGATATCCTCTCAGACGCCGATGCCCCTGACACGGCGCCCGCCGATTCGATCGAGCAGATCGCCGGCGACTGGCTCGCGGCCGAGGAAGTGCTGGCTCGCGGCAGCGGCAACCCCGAGCAGGCCGAGATCACGGCCCGCGACCTGAGCGCGCTCTACGACGAAGCCATCCGGACCGCCAGCCGAGAGGACCTCCGCCTCGCCTGGGAAGCCGCCCGGCACCGCCAGGGCGAGACCGAGATGGGCTCCGAGGCGTGGGCCAGCGCGCGCCGCCTGTCGGAGCTTCTGCGCGGCGAGTACCTCGCGCTCGCGCCCGATCCTGCCCAGCCTGCCGAATCGGACGGCGAGCCCGCCGGCGACTGACCGCGGGATCGCCGCGCAGACGGTCGCATCGACGCGAAGCGGCTCCACCACGACCGGGCGCGTTTGGTGCACCCGACGCATGAACGGACGTCCGAACGGCCGGCATACGCCTAGGACAGGGCTGATTCGCGCCTTCAGCCGTCACTTCGTGCACCCAGCGCGTGAGACGTCGTCCGAGTGATGGCCCAGCCGTCGGTTGACCCACTCGGTGCATGATCGGCCGGCAGCGAGGGCGCAGGCCGGCGGCGCGGCTCAGTTCGGCGGTGCCGTCAGCTCCACGAGCAGGGCGCCCGTCGCGTTCGCGACGACCGTCGGACCCGATCGCTCGACGAGGCGGGTGACGGACGCGGTCGTCGTGTGGCCATGCAGCCAGATCGGCGGCCCGAGCCGGTCGAGGAGCCAGCGATAGGCGGGGAAGCCGACGTGATAGGCATCGGTCGGGACGTCGCCGACGCCGGCCGGCGGGACATGGCTGATGACGATGACCGGGCGGCGCCACAGGCGAGCCAGCAGGAGACGCCGGGCGATCGTGATCGTCTGGCGCCACGCCAGCCACGGCCGGCGCTGGTTGCCGGCGGCGTCCACGCCGGGCCACTCCAGGCCCACGACCGGAATGCCGGCCAGGCGGTCGACGCGGCCTGCCTCGAGCCAGACCGGGACGAGGAGGGGCCGCTTGGTCCAGCCTCCCCCGCGATCGTGGTTGCCGCGGACGTAGACGAGCGGCGTGTTGAACGCATCGGCCAGGAACATCAGCCACTCGGGCTCGAGGTCGCCGCAGCCGATGACCCCGTCGAGCTGGCCCAGTTCGTCGCGGTTCACGGCATGGCGAAGAGCCGGCTCGGGCTCATCCGACGCGACGAGGAACCGGATCGGCCGCCCGCCGCGACCGGCGAACGCCCGACGGTCCGGCCAGGCGATCGTGAGCCGGTTGATCATCGAGCCGGGTCGGAACGGCTGACGGCCGCCCGCAGCTCGCGGCTGTCCTCGACGAGCGAGGCGAACGATTCCGACGGTTCAGTCCCTGGCCGCGCCGGGTTGACCAGCTCGGTGACATCCGCGTCGATCGAGCCCTGCCCGCCGTAGAGCGCGATGCCGACGCGGTTGTGGCCGTCGACGACCCAGTGGCCATCGTCGTAGCGGAGGACGTCGATCGGAGGCAGGATCGCCAGCCTGTCCGACGCGTGTCCGAGGCGCTGCCAGCGGCCCGACCAGTTCTGCGTCCGGAACGGTTTGAGCGGCAGGAAGTCGCCCCCGCGCTGACCGCCGCCGACCGCGGTTCCGGCGATGTCGGCGACGTCGATCGTCTGGATGCCGAGTTCGCGCGGCGTCCGGTTCCGGGCGTCGGGATGGAGCTCGTACAGGTAGAGCAATGGCTCCTTGCCCTGGCGGCGGACGCGGCGGACGCGGGCGCCCGGGCGCTCGTCGAACCGGCGGACGGTCGCTTCGACGACGGAGCCGACGACCGCCGCCGCGCTCCCGACCGCACCCGCTGCATCGCCGA
>JALYPW010000303.1 GCA_030856145.1 Chloroflexota bacterium
CTTTCCCCCAGGTGACGACCCGCCGCTCATCCCTGACCGACCTCACACGGCCGGCAGGCCTGCCAGCGCGGCCTTGACCTTCTCGAACGGATACTCGTAGTCCTCAAGGTCACCCGTGAGGTAGCGCTCGTACGACGCCAGGTCGAAATGGCCGTGGCCGCACAGGTTGAACAGGATGACCCGCTCCTCGCCCTTGTCGCGGGCGTCAATCGCCTCGTCGATTGCGACCTTGAGCGCGTGGGTCGGCTCGGGCGCCGGCAGGATCCCCTCGGTCCGGGCGAACTGGACACCCGCGGCGAACGAAGCGAGCTGGTGAACGCTGCGGGCCTCGATCGCGCCGAGCTCCAGGAGATGTGACACGAGCGGCGCCATGCCGTGGTACCTCAGTCCGCCGGCGTGGATCGGGTCGGGGATGAAGTCGGAGCCGAGGGTGTGCATCTTCACCAGCGGCGTCGTCTTGGCGGTGTCGCCGAAGTCATAGGCGTAGACGCCGCGAGTGAGCGACGGCGCAGCTTCGGGCTCGGCCGCGATGACCCGGTAGGAGCGCCCGCCACGGAGCGTTCGACCCAGCCACGGGAAGGTGAGCCCGGCGAAGTTCGAGCCGCCCCCGGCGCAGCCGATGATCACGTCCGGCTCCTCGCCGGCCATCGCCATCTGCTCGATCGACTCGAGGCCGATGACCGTCTGGTGAAGGAGGACGAAGTCGAACACCGACCCAAGGGAGTACTTCGTCCCCGGATGGGTGACGGTGTCCTCGATCGCCTCGCTGATCGCGAGACCGAGCGAGCCCGTATGGCCCGGAGTCTCGGCGAGGACCTTCCGGCCGTACTCGGTGTCCGGCGATGGCGACGCGACGATCTGGGCGCCGTACGTCTCCATCAGGTTCCGGCGGTACGGCTTCTGGTCGTAGCTCGCCCGGACCATGTAGACCTTGATCTCGAGGCCGAACGCGGCGCCGGCGAACGCCAGGGCGCTCCCCCACTGGCCTGCGCCCGTCTCGGTCGCGATCCGGGTCACGCCCTCGTCCTTGTTGTAGAACGCCTGGGCGAGCGCGGTATTCGGCTTGTGGCTCCCCGACGGACTGCCGCCCTCGTACTTGTAGTAGATGTGGGCAGGCGTCCCGAGCGCCTTCTCGAGCCGGTGCGCCCGATGGAGCGGCGACGGCCGGTAGAGCTTGTAGGCGTCGCGGACGGGATCGGGGATCTCGATCTCGCGATCGGTCGAGACCACCTGCTTGATCAGCTCCATCGGGAACAGGGGCGCCAGATCGCCCGGCCCGATCGGCTGGCCGGTGCCGGGGTTCAGGGGCGGCGGCGGCGGGCTCGGCAGGTCGGCGGCGATGTTGTACCAGGCCCGCGGGATGCGGTCCTCGTCGAGCAGATACCGGGTGCGGTCGGTCGCGACCATGGCCATGACGGAAGCCTCCTCTGGGATCGGCGCACGGCCGAGACGAAGAGCCTACGTCGGTCGTCCGCCGAACGGCAACAGCAGTTCCGGTCTTCCCAGACGAAATGCCCGTTATGGGGAATCCGTCCGGCTACGCGCCGTCCTCGCGGAGGCGGTCGGCCCAGGCCGGGAAGTCGGCCAGTTCGTCCTTCGACTCGCGGGCGAGGAGGTCGATCAGGCAGCGCTGGACGCTCTTGCCCTCGAACAGCGCGTTGTGGACCTCCTGGGCGATCGGCATCTCGACGCCGTGCCGGCGAGCGAGCGCAATCGCGGCATCGACCGTGTAGGCGCCCTCGGCGACGCCGGGCAGGGCGGCCTCGATGTCGACCCAGCGGCGTCCCTTCGCGAGCTCCTCGCCGAGGCGGTGGTTCCGCGACAGCGGGGACCCGCAGGTCGCGATCACGTCGCCGAGACCCGCCAGGCCGGCGAAGGTCAGCGGGTTCGCCCCGGCGGCGATCCCGAGCCGGGTCATCTCGGCCAGGCCACGGGTCATCAGCCCGGCCTTGCCGTTGTCGCCGAAGCCGAGCCCGTCGGCGGCGCCGGCGGCGATCGCCACGATGTTCTTCAACGCCCCGCACAGCTCCACGCCGAGCAGGTCGCTGTTGACGTACAGCCGAAACTCGCGCCGCCCCACCCGGTCCACGATCCGGTCGGCCAGCTCGGGCTCCTCGGCCGCGACAACGGCGCTGGCCGGCAGTCCGCGGGCGATCTCCGCGGCCAGGTTCGGGCCGGAGAGGGCGGCGACCCGGCGGGCACCGAGCCCGGCCGCGTCGGCGATCACCTCCGACATCCGAAGGAATGTCCCGGCCTCGATGCCCTTGACGACGCTCAGGATGTCGGCCGACGGGGCGAGCCGGCCCGCGAGTCCCTCGAGCGTGTTCCGGACATGGCTCGACGGAACGGCAACGATGACGAGATCGACCGCTTTGGCGACGGTCGACGGGTCGGACGTGACGACGACCTCGGGCGGCAACGCGATCCCGGGTAGCCGGCGCTCGTTCTCGCGCGCGGCGTCGATCCGCGCGGCCGCAGCCGCATCGTGTGCCAGCAGAATCACCGGCTCGACCTTGCCAAGCAGGATCGCCAGCGTCGTGCCCCACGCGCCGGCGCCGACGACCGCGACCCGCGGCTCGGTCATCGCTTTGGCGGGAGCCCGCCGCTGGCCGGTCGACGGGCGGCCGGCGCCTTCGACACCGTGCTCTTGCCCGCGCTCCGGGGCGATCGCCGGCGCGGCAGCTTCACCGACTCGCGGTCACGGAAGATCAGCCGGATCGGCGTCCCGTGGAAGCTCAGCTCCTCGCGGATCCGGTTCTCGAGATAGCGCCGGTATGAGAAGTGGATCAGCGCCGCGTCGTTGGCGAAGAAGACGAACGTCGGTGGCGCGACCGCGGCCTGGGTCCCGTAGAACAGCTTCGGCCGGCGGCCCTTCACGACCGGCGGCGCCTGGCGATCGGCGGCGGCCCGCAGGATCCGGTTCAGCTCGCCCGTCGAGACGCGCTTGCGGCGCTCGCCCCAGATGTCGATCGCGAGCTCGAGAACCTTGCCGACTCGCTGGCCGGTCTTGGCCGAGATCGCGACGATCGGGGCGAAGTCGAGGAACGGCACGTCGTTCTGGATCCATTCGACGTACTGATCGAACGTCTTGCCGGTCTTCTCCTCGACGAGGTCCCACTTGTTGACCGCAATGACGAGGCCCTTGCCCTCTTCGACGACGTAGCCCGCGACGTGCGCATCCTGGGCGGTCAGGCCCTCGACGGCATCGATGACGAGAACCGCGACGTCGGCCCGGCCGATGGCCTTGAGCGCACGCAGGGTCGAGTACTTCTCGGCGGCTGGCCCCGATGCGACCTTGCCGCGCCGCCGGATCCCGGCGGTGTCGATCAGGATCACCTCGCTGCGACCCCACTCGAGGGTCGTGTCGATCGCGTCGCGGGTCGTGCCCGGGATGTCCGACACGATCGCCCGGTCCACGCCGAGCAGCGCGTTCAGGAGCGACGACTTGCCGACGTTCGGCCGGCCGACGAACGCGATGGCGGCCGGGGCATCGTCCGACTCGGCCTCGATCGCTGCATCCCACTTCGCCTCGACCGTGGCTCCCCCGCCGCCCTCGAACCGATCGAGCCCGTCCTCGTCGTCCTCGTCCGGATCGACCGCGTTCCCGTCGGCGCCAACGACGTACGGCTCGAGCCGGCCTTCGGCGACGTCCTTGGCCCACTCGTCGGCTTCCTTCTCGCGAGCCTTCCGGGCGAGCTCGGCCTCGGTCTCGGGCGGGAGGGCCCAGACCACCGCATCGAGCAGGTCGCCGGTCCCCCGGCCGTGCGACGCCGAGATCGAGTAGGTCTCCTCCCAGCCCATCGACCAGAACTCGGCGGCGTCGGCCTCGCGCTGGGTGTTGTCGACCTTGTTGACCGCGACGATGACCGGCGCCTTGGCGGTCCGGAGCAGCTCGGCCGCCTCGAGATCGGCCGGGGTCAGGCCCGTGATGGCGTCGACCAGGAAAACGATGACGTCGGCCTCGCGGATCGCCAGCCGGGCCTGTTCCTGGACCTTGAGCTCGATCGGATCGTCGGTGTCGACCTCGAGCCCGCCGGTGTCGACAAGCACGAAGCGCCGGCCGTTCCATTCGGACTCGCCGTACATCCGGTCACGGGTCGTCCGGGCGCGGTCCTCGACGATCGCCTGGCGGCGGCCGATCAGCCGGTTGAAGAGCGTCGACTTGCCGACGTTCGGCCGGCCGACGACGGCCACGACCGGAATGGACTGCTGCGAGCGAGGAGGCATTCGAGCTACGCCGCGCCGGACGCGCTGATCGTCGACTCTTCGTGAATGAAGGTGGGCAGCGAGGTGGTTCGCCCGGCCGGAGTGGCGGCGCCGGCCAGGGCGGCCTCGGCGAGCTCGGCGGCGCGCGATGCGGTCTCGGGCGTGCCGGCCAGGACCAGGACGCGCTCGGCGACGTCGCGCAGATCCTCGATCGGAGTCGAGGTGCCGCCGGTGATGCCCACGATCCTGCGACCCGCGAACACCGCGG
>JALYPW010000337.1 GCA_030856145.1 Chloroflexota bacterium
GGTCCGGCTCGAGCGACATCGGCACCGCGACCATCAGCGATGGCCCGACCGACGGTCGCAGCCAGACCGGCTGCTCCCGGTCGACGCCGGTGACAGGAGCCGGTGCGGGAGCCGCTGCCGGTGCTGACGCGGGTGCCGGCGAGGGCGTGGGAGCCCCGACCGCGATCGGCGTCGGAGCCGCGTCGCGAGCGGTCTCGCCGGCCGACTGATCCCGAACAGGTGTTCCGAACCGCGGGTCGACCGGGGCGCCATCGATCGTTCGCCTCAGGTCCTGGCTCCGGCGGCTGGTCGTCGCTGGTTCGCGTGTCGCGAGGAGCTCGTCGCGCGACCGTCGGTCACCGGGCCCACCAGCCGCCGGGCCGACGGCGTCGCGGGCCGCGCCCGGATCCGCCAGGGTCGACGACATCCGCGACTGGATCGCGTTCGGGGAGACGGTCACCCGGACCTTCCGCGAGGCGGGGGGACGGGCCCTGAGGACCTCGATCAGGGCCGCTCCGGTGGCGACCCCGAGGACCAGTCCAAGGGCGAGGAACGCGAACTCGCTCGCGGTCAAGATCCTGCTGTCCCTCCTTCGCCGCCGATTCGGCCCGACGACCCCGGGTGAGCGTAGCTGCGCGCCGCGGCCCGGTCAACCCGGAGGTCGCACGGACAGTCGGGTCGCCCACCCGTGGCTTTGCGAAGGCCGAGTTGCGGATGGTAGATTGCAATCACCGGCCGCGCCCTGTGCGGCGTGCCCGGTGCACGCTCGTCCCTGGGCCCCCGACGCATCGAAAGGCACGTCCTCGACCTTGGCGATCGAACCCCTCCAGGAATTCCTCGTCCAGCCCGTCGACGCCTCCTGGCTCCAGTGCAACATCGAGTGCCAGGAAGCGTGCCCGGTCGGGACGAACTGCCGTGGCTACCTGAACCTCGCTGCCGAAGGGCGGTTCGAGGAGGGCTACATCCTGTCGCGCGAACCGAACCCGGTCGCGGCAATGTGCTCCTACGTCTGCTCCGCCCCGTGCGAACGGGCCTGCCGTCGGGGCGACATCGACCGGCCGCTCGCGATCCGGGCGATGAAGCGCTTCCTCGTCGAGTGGCACGAGGCGTCGGGGATCCCGGACGTCATGCCCCGGATCACGCCTCGCGCCGAGAAGGTCGCCGTCATCGGCGCCGGCCCGGCCGGCATCTCGGTCGCCCGCGAACTTGCGACGAAGGGCTTCCAGGTCACGGTCTTCGACAGCCTGCCGTACGGCGGCGGGACGATGCTCATCGGCGTCCCGGCATTCCGCCTGCCGCGCGAGGCGATCGAGATGGACGTCCGCCTCGTCGAGCGCCTCGGGGTGATGTTCCGGTTCAACACGACGATCGGCAAGGACATCCCGATGGAGGACCTCCAGCGGGACTACGACGCGATCGCCCTGACCGCCGGAGCGATGGACGCGGTCGCGCTCGACATCCCCGGCGGCGACCTCGACGGGGTTGACTATGGCGTCGACTTCATGAAGAAGGCGAACCTCGGCCAGGAGCTGTACGTCGGCAAGGACGTCGTCGTGATCGGCGGCGGCTACACCGCGATGGACTGCTCGCGGACGAGCCTTCGCCACGGCGCCGAGCGGGTCTCGATCGTCTACCGCCGGACACGCTCCGAGCTGGTCGTCGACGAAGAGGAGCTCGGCGAGACCGAGCGCGAGGGCGTCCGGATGGAGTTCCTCGCCAGCCCGATCGAGGTCCTCGGCGAGGACGGCCATGTGACGGGCGTGAAGTTCATCCGCAACCGCCTCGGCGAGCCGGACGCCTCGGGTCGGCGCTCGCCCGTGCCGATCGAAGGCAGCGAGTTCGTGATCCCAGCCGACGTCGTGATCCCGGCCGTTTCGCAGGCCGCCGACCTGACCTTCCTGCCGGTCGAGGCGTCGTTCGAGATCAACCGCGGCCGGGTCAAGGTCGATCCGGCGACGTACGCGACGAATGTCCGCGGCGTCTTCGCCTGCGGCGACTTCGTGACCGGCCCGACGACCCTGATCGAAGCCGCCGGCCACGGCAAGAAGTGCGCCTACGCGATCGATCGCTACCTCGCCGGCCGGACCGACGTGGCCGTGACCGCGAACGTCAAGATCACGAGCTCGTGGCGCCACGACATGCCCGAGTTCTATGACGTCCTGCCCCGCCAGCACATCCCGATGGCGCCCGTCCAGGCGCGGATGCCGTCGACCGATCCGGAGGTCAACTTCACGACCCCGGTCGAGTACGGCTACGACGCCACGGCCGCGGTCGCCGAGTCGACCCGCTGCCTGATGTGCAACTACAACATCTGGTTCGACCCGTTCCGCTGCGTCCTGTGCGGCGCCTGCGCCGATGTCTGCCCCGAGGGCGTCATCCACATGGTCGACGTCAACCAGCTCAAGACCGAGGCGCTCCTGCCCGAGATCGAGGAGTCCTACGGCTGGGAGAACGGGGCGGCGATGATCCTCGACGAGGAGCGCTGCATCCGCTGCGCGCTGTGCGTCAAGCGTTGCCCGTTCGACGCCATTACGATGGAGCGGTTCGAGCTGCAGGAAATCTCGACCGACGGTCGGCTCTACAAGGAGTCGTACCGGGACGCGCAACTGGCCGGGACCCCCGGCGTCGCAGGAGGAGCCCGGTGAGTTTCCTCGAGCGGGTGGATCAGACCATCCGCCGAAGCCCCGTCTGGCGATCGCTGTTCCGTCAGCCGTACCCCAACGACGAGCGGTCGCGGGCGTACGCGGTGATGAACAACGTCTTCCTGCACATCCACCCGGTGCGAGTCCGCCAGCACGCGGTGAAGTTCGCCTACACGTTCTGCCTGGGCGGCCTGTCGTTCTTCCTGTTCCTCGTCCTGACGATCACCGGCGTCTACCTGATGTTCTTCTACGTGCCGTCGGCGACGCTGGCGTACACGAACATCCTCGACATCCAGAGCCAGGTGACATTCGGCCTGCTGACCCGGAACATCCATCGCTGGGCCGCCCACCTGATGGTCTTCTTCGTGTTCCTGCACATGATGCGGGTCTTCTACCACGG
>JALYPW010000352.1 GCA_030856145.1 Chloroflexota bacterium
CCCGACCGTGATCCCGCGCGCACCGGCCGCGATCTGGCGGCGCGCGACCTCGACGCTCTTGTGGGTCTTGGCATGGGGTCGAAGGGCGATCGCCCGCGCATCCATCTCGATCTGCAGCCGGTCGATGTTGGCCGTCATCCGCGCGACGTCGAGAACGACTCGCGGCGTGTCGAGCCCCGCGGGCAAGGCCGGGAAGGTCGGGCCGCTGCCCGTGATGGCCGCGACCGTCATCGTCCGGCCGCCGGGTCGACGTCAGCCACGCAGCTCACCGGGGGCGCTCCACGATCGGCGTCCGGAGCGCGCCAAGGCGATCGATCCGGAGGACGATCTCGTCGCCCGGCTCAAGGTACCGCCCGAGCGTCTGGTCCCGGACCTCGAGCAGGCAGCCGGTGCCGACCGTCCCGGAGCCGAGGAGGTCGCCCGGGCGGAGGCGGACGTCGGCGCTGGCGCGCGCCACCATCGCCCCGAACGAGAACTGGGCGTCGGACCAGCGTCCGCGCGACGTCTCGACGCCGTTGACCTCGGCCGTCATCGCCAGGTCCGGGCCGGTCGCCCCGGCCGCCGGGGCCGCGCCCATCCCCAGCTCGTCCGGAGTCACGAGCCAGGGCCCGAACGACGATGCGAAGTCCTTGCCCTTGGCCGGCCCGAGGCGAACGACGGTCTCCTCGCGCTGGAGATCGCGGGCCGACCAGTCGTTGAAGATCGTGTAGCCACCGATCGCTCCTTCGCCGCGCTCCTCGGGAAGGTCCACCACCGGGGTGTCGATCAGCGCCGCGACCTCCAGCTCGTAGTCCAGCTCCAACGACGCCGCCGGCGACCAGACCGGTTCGTCCGGCCCACGGATCTCCGACACGTTGCTGAAGTAGAAGATCGGGAGGCGGTACCACGTCTCGGGGACCTCGCCGCCGCGGCGCTCCCACATCGTCCGGACGTGGCCCTCGAACGCATAGAAGTCACGCAGGCTGGGCGGCCGGAGGATCGGCGGTCCGAACACCAGATCGGCAGCGTCAAGGACCGCCTCATCCTCGGCCGGCGTCCCACGGGCCATGAACCCCTCGACCAGCTCGGCCAGCGCCTCCACGCGCAGCCCGCGGGCGAGATGGTCGTCGAGGGTCGTGACCGGCTGACGATGGAGGACCCGGTCGTGGGCCAGGTTGGGGTCAGCAGTGACGGCGCGCCGGCGGGCGACCTCGAGGTCGATCCAGGAGGCGGGGTCGGCTGCCGGCGACCCGGCCGGCAGGGCAGCGGCAAGCCGCCACGACGCTCCGGCGGCTGCGTTTCGCTCGCGGACATGGGCGAGCTTCATCGTGCTGCGGCCGGTCGAATGAACATGGCCCCGAGTGTAGGCGAGCATCCGATCGGCGACCGGGCTCCGTCAATCGGGGGATGACGGCGTCCGGTCGTGGGATGCCACCCTCTGGCGATGGATGCGCGTCCCTCCGAGGAATCCGCTCGCCCCGCGACGGACACGGCGCCGGCGTCGACGACCGCGATCGTCCGCCTGTTCCGGGTGATCGCCCTGCTCGCGATCGGGCTTGGCGTCGTTCAGAGCGCGAGCGGCGCGATCGAGGGCGAGTGGCGGGCAGTCCTCCTCGGCATCATCGGCATCGGCTACGGCGTCTGGATCTTCGCCCTTGTCCGCCAGATGGGGACCGATCAGCGCGACGTCGTCGCCACCCGCATGGCGGTCGGGACGCTCGTCCTGCTTGCGGCGTCGTCCGGACTCCAGCCGTCGTTGGGCACCGCGCTGGCGATCGGCTCGCTGCTCCCGGCCGTCATCGTGATCCCGATCGTCTCGACCCGGATCCTGCTCCGGCTGTTGATCATGAGCGGCCTGACCGGCGCGTGGTGCGTCCTGGCCGCGACGGTCGTCCCACCCAACACGATGCCCGAGGCAGGCCAGACCGCATTTGCGTTCATGGCGCTGGTGTTCGCGTACTCCTTCCTGATCATCTTCCTGTGGCAGGTCAGTCGCCAGCTGAAGGGCACCGCCGCCGACCTTCGGAGCGTCGTGGCGATGTCGAGCGACCTCGCCGAGACCCTCGACCCGCGCCTGGTCGGCGACCGGATCGCGGTCCACATCGCCCGGGCCGTCGGCGCCGACGACTGCGCCCTGAGCTTCTGGGATCGAGCCAACGACACGGTCGTGACGCTCGGTTACCACCCGCCCGTCCGCCGCGAGACGCTCAACGAGAGCTACCTGGTCGAGGCGTTCCCCGCGACCCAGGCCGTCCTCCACGAACAGCGCTCGATCGTCATCGACACGCATGACCCGGCCGCCGACCAGGC
>JALYPW010000370.1 GCA_030856145.1 Chloroflexota bacterium
CAGGTCGATCTGGGGGATCAGGGCCTTCACGCCGGCTGGGTCGAGCAGCTCCGTGTCCACGCCCATCGCCTGGTTCATCAGGACCCGCCCGCGCTCAGTGCGCATGCCCATCTCGCTGTGAGCGATCCAGACATGGCCCTTCCTGCGGTGGAAGATCGCGGCGCCCGTCTCGGCCTCGAGGCCCTGATACAGCTTCATCGAGTGGTCGTAGAACCGGATCGCCTCGGGGATCGCGTAGTTGGCCCGGATGATCGTCGTGTTCCGACCGGTGTTGCCCGAGGCGATGTAGTCGGCCTCGACGACGGCGACGTTCGTGATCCCGTGGCGGGTCGCGAGGTAGTAGGCCGTCGCAAGTCCGTGACCGCCGCCCCCGACGATGACGACGTCGTACGAATCGCGTGGCTCGTGCCAGACGATCGGCTGGAGGGAGCCGACAGCCTCGGCGGCGGCGGTCAGCGCCATCCGAGCCGTTCCCGGAGCTCGTCGGCATAGGCCGCGTTCGTGACGAGAAGGGCCGGCCGCCCGCCGACGACCTTGACCGGGACGCCCGCGACCTTGCCCTGGGCGAGCTCGCCGGTCGCGGTCGGAAACTCCCAGTCGGTGTGCGCGGCGACGCGGCGGACGTCGTCTTCGTCGAGGAGGGCGACGACGAACCCGGCCTCTGGCTCGACGATGGCGTCCGGGTCGTCGACCTCGACCGCCGTCGCGCCGAGCCCGATCGCCTCGTCCGATGCCGTCCTGAGGACGTCGACGTCGCCGCCGGACCAGCGCGCACCGTCGAGTGCCTCGGGCGAGGCTACGACGCGGACCGCTGTGACCGGCTCAAGCGCGGGCACGGGCGCCCTCCGGATCGTAGAACGGCGTCTCGGTCACGACTGCCTGGCGGCCGTCGATTGACACTCGATCGGCAAATGGCGTCCGCTTCTGCCAGCCGAGCAGGAGGGCCTTGCCGAGGAGCGGCGAGGTCCACGAACCGGTCACATTGCCGATGATCTCGCCGCCGTCGAGGTCGAAGATTGGCGAGCCCTCGGGCGGCGCATCCCCGTCCATCGCGAATCCGACCCAGCGCCGCGTGTCCCCGAGCTTCGCCGTTCGGTCCAGCGCCGCCCGTCCGATGAACGCCGGCTTCTCCATCCGGACCGCCCAGTCCATTCCGAGCCGATGCGGCGTCGTGTCGAGCTCGGTGTCCATGCCGACGATCACGTGGCCCTTCTCGAGCCGCAGCCCGAATAGCGCCTGGAGCCCGTGCGGCCGGATCCCGAGGTCGCGGCCGGCGTCGAGCAGCGCCCGCCAGAGTTCCACCGACCGGTCGACCGGGTGGTGGAGCTCGAACGCCGCCTCGCCGGTGAACGACAGCCGCATCACGTGACAGGGCACGCCGCCGATGTCCGCCTGCACATGCCCGAGGAACCGCGGCGCCTCGGCCAGCCCGAGCCGCGCCAGCAGCTCCTTCGCGCGCGGGCCCGTGACGTTGATCGCGGCAAGCGACATCGTCCGGTCCATGACATGCACGCGGAGGCCCCATGTCTCGATCCAGTCGCGAAGCCACATCTCGGCGTTGGCCGCGCCACCGGACGTGAACGACAACACGAACCGAGTCGCGCCGGTCCGCAGGATCATCCCGTCGTCCATCACGTGGCCGCGCTCGTTGAGGAGCAGGGCGTAGCGCGAGCGACCGACCTTGATGTTCGCGACGTGGCACGGGTAGATCCGCTCGAGCGCCTCGACGACGTCCGGCCCCGAAACGACGAGCTTGCCGAGCGTCGATACGTCGCCGATCGAGACGCCCTCGCGGACCGCCCAGTACTCGCCGACAACGTCGCCGTAGTGCCACGGCCGCCACCAGCCGCCGAACCGGTCCATCCGGGCGCCGAGGGCGAGGTGCTCGTCGTGGAGCGGCGTTCGTCGGAAGGCATCGATCGTGGTGCCGGCGGCGGCCTCGGCGAGCGTGATCTGGCGGGCACCGGGGCGGGCGGTGAACGGGTCCGGGACGGTGCCGGTGCGGGCCGCGATGAACGCCCGGACGTGGGGCAGGCAGGCGCCGCCCTGGCACGGCCCGAGGCCCGCCCAGCTCGCCCGCTTCAGGAGCTCCAGCTCGGTGAACCCGTCGTCCCAGACCGTGGCCAGGTCGGCGACCGTCGTGCCCATGCAGCGACAGATGGTGCCGTCGGTCGGCGCCGCCGGCAGGGCATGGTCGGCGGCGACGGAGCCCGCGAGCGAGATCGCGGCATCGCCGGTCATGCGGGCGAGGACGTCGCGCGGCGCGCGGCCGAGGCCGACGATCGCGGTGTCGCAGGCCGTGGACATCTCGGAGCCGTCGGTCGCCGTCGTGACGACGGACCGGACACGGCCACCGTCCCCCTCGAAGCGGATCAGCCGGCCATCGAGGGCGGTGCACGGCACGCTCGGTGGCGGCGTCCCGATCGCGACCGCCGTCCCGAGGTCGACCCCCGACGCGTGGAGTCGTGCCGCCGCGTCCGAGGTGACGATCCCGGACAGGTTGTTGCCAGGGCAGACCGGCTGGATCTCGGCCGAGCCGGTCGCGACGACGATCTCGTCGGCCCGGACGTGGAGCATCCCGCCTGGCTCGCGCGCGACGATCGACCGTCCGGGGTAGATCCCGACGACCTCGATCCCGTTCCCAGCGTCGAGGACGAGGACCTCGCGGCCGGCCTCGCGGGCCGCATCAGCCGCGGCCCGGCCGCTCGGCCCCCCGCCGATCACGGCCACGGCAACCTGCGCACGGCGGACCGCCACGTCCCGACCGATCGGCGTCCGAGCCAGGTCACGCAGATCGACTGTCGGAAGGGGCGGCTTGCCCGCCGGCGGGTCGCGCAGGATGACCGTCCCGGGCCGCGCCGCAACCTGGCAGGTCCGGACATAGGCGACGCCATCGACCGTCGCGAGACAGTTGCCGCAGTCGCCGGCCAGGCAGAGCGTGCCGCCGCGACCCGGGACCTCGCTGGACCGGACGATCGCGATGGCGATGGAGTCGTCGAGCTCGAACTCGACGGGCCGGCCATCGACAACGATGCGACCGCCGGCCGTCATCCGACGATCTCGAACGCCCGATCCCGCCGCGGACCGAACCGGAAGATCGCGAAGTCCTTGTCGAGCGCCGCCGCCCGCTGCAGTCCGAGGCGGACCATCACGGCGAAGCTCGTGCAGTCGACGATCGAGAACGCCTGATCGCGGAACTGCTCCCCCACCAGCCAAGCGGCGTCGACGTCGGCCGAGCCGACCGATTCAATGTTCACGGCCCCGGCACGTATCCCACCCCAGAACCCATTCGCCGACGTGGCCCCGAGTCGTCGCTGCGCGAGAAGCCATGTCTCGACGACGACGTGGTCGGTCGTCACGAGGGGCTCCTGCGTCGCGAGCACCGCGCGGGCTCGGCCATGCGCCGCGTCGCTTCGATCCAGGGCGGCGTAGAACATCG
>JALYPW010000383.1 GCA_030856145.1 Chloroflexota bacterium
AACGTGACCTCGACCCAGGTCACCTGCGTGGCCGGCGCTCCGGTTGATGAGCTTGAGCAGTACGCGACAGGGTCCACGGCCCTGAAGAACCTCGGCGACGGCTACTACCAGATCACGTGGAAGACCGTCTCAGGCTGGGCAAAGTCCTGTCGGGTCATCCGGGTCGACCTCGGCGAGGGGCCGCTCCCCGCCGGGCAACGCCACGAAGCGACGTTCAAGTTCAGGTAGCAGGTCGGACGGGCGCACAGGCGCCCGACCGTACCCGGAGGCGTCGCCCGCAACGGCGGCGCCTCTTCCGTGCTTCCGATCCTGCCGCGCTACGATGCGAGCCTCGGGGTGTGGCGTAGTTGGCAACGCACGTGCTTTGGGAGTCTTGAGGCTCTAAGCGCTGTAGCCCGGCAGCCGTCACGCACGAACCATGCCAGCGACGGCGTGCCGATTAGTGTGCGGTTCGCCAGCACGAGGGTCCCTGAGCCCTCATCACCGGCGAAGACTGGCGGGCATCATCCGCCCGCGTGCCGGGAGATCTGAAGGCCGTCGCCAGCCTCGAACGGTGGCGTCGCCGGTCAGGCGCGCGTCGTGGCCAGCGGCTGCAGGTGGGTCCGCCGCGACGAGCGCGCCGCTGCCCGATGCCGCCCAACCTTGACTCGGTTCCCGCACACCGCCATCTCGCACCAGACGCGGCCAGCGTTCCGGGAGCGGTCGACGAACAGCCACGTGCACAGCGGATTGCCGCAGTGGCGCAGGCGGTCCTGCTCGTCGCCGAGCGCGAGCACGGCGGGCAGCATCTCGTGGGCGAGACCACGCCAGCCGCGAGCCGCGGCACGGAGCACGCCGTCCGTCGCGACGCGGAAGGTGGCGTCGCCGAGCAGCCCACGGACGTCGTCGGTCCACGTCGGCAGGTCAGCCGATGCAATGTTGGTGAGGCGCCGGGCGGCGTCCCTCGCGATGCGCAACGGCTCGAGGTCGGCCGGCCGGAGCGGATCCTGCGGCAACGGGACTCCGTGGGAGCCGAGGAACTCGATCGCGCGCTCGGGCGTGTCGAGGTGGTCGTGTGCGGGCTCGTTGGCGGACGCGCGCCGACGGTAATGAGCGCCCGGCCCGTGAATGGTGTTGGCAAGGGCGAGGGCGGCGTCGAGATCAAGCGGCCAAGTAATGCTCTTCACGGCCTTTCACAGGTTACACTACGCGGCATGACCGGTCCCATCCGCCCCTTGGTGCTGGCTCGGGCTCGAGGGCGCGGTCTGACCACGCTGCTCCTGATTGGTGCGGTCGCGGCCGCTGTCGCCCTGGTGGCGATTGTCGCCGGGATCGGGGCCATCGCGACCGACCGCACGCTCGCCCGCGCCCTCGCGGCGGACGGCGCGGAGCGGCCGGTCGTTCGGATCTCCCATTTCTCGAGCTCGGGCGAGGATCGGGGGGCCGTCTCGGGCCGCGTCGACGCAGTGAGCGAGGCGCTGGGGGCGCATACCGCGCCACCGGTGCGCGGGGTGCTGATGCGCGAGCTAACGGACCTCGAGGCGCCGGTGTTCGAGCTCCTGATCGCGATCGACGAGCCCGGCCCGTGGACGACGGTCCTCGAGGGCCGGCTGCCGGAACCGTGCACGCCGATGCGCTGTGAGGCGTTGCTCGCGAGCGAGGTCGCCGCACCAGCGGGCTTGACGACCGCTCGCCCGGTCGAGGGCCTCGATCTGCCGATCGTCGGGCGTGGGCTCCTCGATCCGGCGGTGCCGTTCGAGCACCTCGATCAGTCCGGGGCGGCGGGCGAGCGTCCGGCGACCGACTCGCAGACGGAGCGCCGCGCGCCGGCGATCCTCCTCGTCAACGGCGTTGATGCGCTTGCTGGCATCACGGCGCTCGATCGGACCGGTCGGACGTATGTCTGGACGGCGGCGCTGCTCCCCGAGGCGATCCACGCCTGGACGGTCGACGACTTCCTCGCTCGACTGTCCTCGGTGACCCGACGCCTCACCGACGACGATCCCGCCTTCTCGATCACCGGTCCCGCGGGCCGAATCGACGACGAGCTTGGCCGCGCCGAAGCCGCCCGCGGCCGCCTGCTCTTGATCGGCTCCCTCGCGGTATCGATCCTCCTCGCCTTCGCCGTCTTCGCGGCACTCGTCGGGCGGACCGACGTGATGGCCGAGGCGGCGCGACTGCGTGCAGTCGGGGCGCGACGGCGCGACGTTACCGGCTTCCTCCTCCTCGAAGCTGCCCTTCCGGTGGGTGTCGGGGCGGCGCTCGGGGTGGTCGGCGGTGTGATGGTCGTGGCGGCGTTGGCGGCATCGCAGGACGCGCCGGTCGGACCACTGCTGGCCAACGCGCTCCTCGCCCCCGGCACGCTGGCCGCGGCCGCGGCCGTGCTCGCGCTCGCGGTGGTTGCCACGGTCGCGGTCACGACCCCGTCGCTTGGCGGGCATGGCGCCCCGCGAACGCTCGGGCTGGTCGGGCTGACGGCCGTCGTTCTCCTCGGCTGGCAGCTCGCCGCGTCCGGCGCGCTCGAACCGACGACGCTGGCGCGGTCGATCGCGAACCCGGCGATCGTGGTCGTGCCGTCCGCCCTCGCCTTCCTCGTCGCGCTCGTGTTTCTCGCCGTCCTGCCTGGGCTGTTCCGCTGGCTCGCGCGCCGGCTCCGACGAGCGCCGCTCAGCCTTCGGCTCTCGATCCTTTCGGTCTCGCGCGAGCCGGAGCGGCCTGCGGCGACTGTGACGCTGCTCGCGTTCAGCCTGGGCGCGATCGTTTTCGCGCTCGGCTGGTCGGCCAGCCTTCGGCAGGGGATCGTGGACCAGGCTGCGTACCGGTCGGGTCTGGACCTGCGGGTGACGGAGCTCGGCACCGCCGATTCCATCAGCCAATCGGTCATCCCGGTCACGCGCTACGCGGGGCTGGGCGACGACGTGACGACCATGCCCGTCTTTCGCGGCCGGGCGGACATTGCCTCGGGTGGCGGCGTGACGGTCCTCGGCGTGGATCCCACGCTTCTCCCGACACTGCCCGGCTGGCGGTCCGACTTCTCGGACAGCCCGATCACCGAGCTCGCCACCGCGCTCGACGTCCCGCCCCCGGTCGGCGGGTGGCGCCATGCGGGCCACCGCCTCCCGGCCGACAAGCGCGACCTGGAGCTCGAGTTCGAGTACGACGGTGAGCCGCTCCGCCTGGCGGCAATCGTGGAGACGGCGGGCGCCGACCATGCCTCGATCCCGCTCGGCACGATCCGCGAGGGAATGACCACGGTCAGCGCGTTGCTGCCAGCGGCGGCGATCGGCGGCACCCTCATCGCGCTCAATTTCACGCACGATCGGTTCATCTACGGCCCGCACCAGCACGAGCTCCGGCGCGCGACCGTGACGCTCCACGGTCTCGACGGGCTGGTCGACGCAGGTCCGATCGACCTCGAGGTCTTCACGGTCGCCGTCGAGACGATCCGGGCGCCGCAGGCGACCGACGGCGAGCCGCTGCCGGCCCTTGTGAGCTCCGACCTCGGCGCGGCGGTCGACCCCGATGGGCGGCTCCGGTTGAATATCGGCGGCGGCGCGACGGTCGACATGCGGGTGGTCGGCACGGCGACCAGCTTCCCGACCGTCGTGGAGCCTCGACCGCGGTTCGTGGTTGTCGCGCTCCAGCCGTGGCTCGTCGCGCTTAATGCCGAGGCACCGGGCGCCGGGCGGCCGACGGAGATGTGGATCCGCACGCCAGGGCCGGAGCGCCTCGCCAGCGTGCGCGCGGCCCTGGCCGGCTCGCCCTTCCGGTTCCCGGTGATCACCGATCAGGCGGCGTTGGTCGCCGATCGCTCGACGGACCCGCTCAGCGAGTCGATCGTGTGGGCACTCGTCGTCGCGGCGCTGGCCGGGCTGATCCTGTCCGTGGCTGGGATCCTGCTCGGCGCGGCGGCGGACCTGCGCGACGAGAACGGCGAGTTGGCAGATCTGGAGGCACAGGGCGTCGCCCCGTCGACGCTCCGCGCCCATGCGGTCCTCCGAACCACGTGGCTGGCGGCGGGCGGTGCCGTCGCCGGCGTCGTTGTCGGGGTCCTCCTCGCGACCACCGTCACCGGAGCCCTCGCCGTGACGGCCGAGGGCACGCTGCCCGTCCCGACAATGCGCATCGTGCTACCGATCGGACCGGTGCTCGCCGGCATCCTGGCCCTTTTCGCCGCCGTGCTGGGTGCCGTCGGGTGGATGGCCCGAAGGCGATACGGGACCGTCCGCTCCGGTCGTGGCGGCCCGCGTCCCCTCACCGCGGTCGCGGCACGGCCGGCGCCGCCCGGCACGGCACCCGATGCCTGACGCGATCGAGGCGGTTGGCCTCATCCGCATCCACCCGTCCGACGGCGGTCCCGTCGCCGCGCTGCGTGGCCTCGACCTGCGGGTCAGCGCCGGCGAGATTGCCGCCATTGTCGGGCCCTCGGGGTCGGGCAAGAGCACGCTGCTG
>JALYPW010000384.1 GCA_030856145.1 Chloroflexota bacterium
GCGCATGCCCGACCACCCGACGCCGCGTGCCCTCGCGGCCGCTGTCGGCCCGCTGCCCACGACCTCGGCCAACGTCTCGGGGGTTCCCGAGGCGCGCGATGCCGCTGAGATCATCGCGCAGCTCGGCGACGCGATCGACCTCGTCCTCGACGGCGGTCCGGCCCACGGCGGACCGGCCTCGACTGTTGTCGACTGCACGGTCGAGCCACCCCGGATCCTGCGCGTCGGCGCGATCCCGATCGCGGCCATCGAAGCCGTCCTCGGACGAGCGGTCGACGCGCCCGCCTGACACCGTGGCCGCCGGCCCGACCGGCCGGTGCGTCATCGATCGATCGGCCGCGCCGTGGCCGCCCGGCGTGGGAAGATAGCGCGCATCACACCCCGGATCGCGGCGCCTGACCGTCCGCGCCCGACGCGGTGCGGAGAGCGGGACCCCGGGCCGGCGGCGGCCCGCATGGAGGAGGCACGAGGATGGCGATCACGGAGCAGGTCCGCCCGGGACCGACGATCGCCGACGTCGACCCCGAGCTGTGGGCGGCGATGGAGGACGAACGCCACCGTCAGCACGACAAGATCGAGCTGATCGCCTCGGAGAACTACACGGCGGCCGCCGTGATGGAGGCCCAGGGCAGCTGGCTGACGAACAAGTACGCCGAGGGCCTGCCCGGCAAGCGCTACTACGGCGGCTGCGAGTTCGTGGACGTCGCCGAGAACCTCGCCCGCGACCGCGCGCTCCAGCTCTTCGCGGGCGCCGAGCACGTGAACGTCCAGCCGCACTCGGGTGCCCAGGCCAACATGGCCGCCTACTTCAGCGTGATCGCGCCGGGCGACCGGATCCTCGGGATGAAGCTCGACCAGGGCGGCCATCTCACCCACGGGATGAAGCTGAACTTCTCGGGCCGCCTGTACGAGGTCCATGCCTACGGCGTCCGCGAGGACACCGAGCGGATCGACTACGACGCCCTCGAGGAGCAGGCCGCCGCGGTCCGCCCGAAGGTGATCGTGGCCGGCGCGTCGGCCTATCCCCGGATCTTCGATTTCGAGCGGATGGCGGCGATCGCCCACGGTGTGGGGGCGCTCCTGTTCGTGGATATGGCCCATATCGCCGGGCTCGTCGCCGCCGGCGTCCATCCCTCGCCCTTTCCGCACGCCGACATCGTGACGACCACGACCCACAAGACGCTCCGTGGGCCGCGCGGCGGGCTGATCTTCAGCCGCCACGAGTTGCCGCCGGAGGTGAACCCGGCCGACTTCCCGAACGTGAAGGGCGCCCCGTCGGCGTCCGGCGCTCTGGCAGCCACGATCGATCGGACCGTGTTCCCGGGCGTGCAGGGAGGGCCGCTGATGCACGTGATCGCAGGCAAGGCCGTGGCCTTCCAGCTGGCCCTCGGCGACGAGTTCCGGCGCGACCAGCAGCGGACCGTGGACAACGCCGCCCGGATCGCCGCCGTCCTCGCCGAGCGCGGCCTCCGGATCGTGTCCGGCGGCACGGACAACCACCTGATGCTCGTGGACGTGATGTCCCAGGGGGTGACCGGCAAGGACGCCGAGCATCTCCTCGACGAGCTCGGGATCACCGTCAACAAGAACCAGATCCCGTTCGACCAGCAGCCGCCGAACACGTCGTCCGGCATCCGGGTCGGGACGCCGGCGGTAACCGCTCGCGGCATGGGTGAGGCCGAGATGACCGAGATCGCGACCCTGATCGCCGACGCCATCGAGCGCCGCGCGGACCCGACCGCCAACCTCGCCCTCGCCGCCCGGGTGGCCGCGATCACGAGCCGCTTCCCGGTGCCGGGCCTCCGCCGGGCGTGAGATTCACCGCCAGCGCGGGTGACACGATCCCGTACCTGGTCCTCGCGCTCGTCGCGGCGGCGGCCGTCTCGTTCCTCCTGACGCCGCTGGTCCGGCGGGTCGCCGTGCGCTTCGGGGCGATCGACCGGCCCAACCAGCGACGGGTCAACAAGCTGCCCGTACCGCGCGGCGGCGGCGTGGCTGTGGCGATCTCCTTCATCTCGGTGACCCTGGCCCTCCTCGCGCTGAACGCGATCGGGGGCTTCGTCGTCGTCCCGACGAACGTGGAGCTGCCGGAGGTCACCGGCCTGCTCCTCGGCGGCGCGCTCGCGACGGCCTTCGGCGTGATCGACGACGCCCTCGACCTCCGCGCCCGCTGGCAGTTCGCCGGTCAGTTCGGCCTCGCCCTGTTCGCGATCGCCCTGGGCTACGGGGTCGACTTCATCGCGAATCCCCTCGGCTCCGGGACCATCCGGATGGGGCCGTTCGCGATCGCCTTCAGCGTCTTATGGATCGCGGGGATGATCAACAGCATCAACTTCATCGACGGCCTCGACGGCCTGTCGTCCGGGATCGGGCTGATCGCCGCCGTCACGCTCGGGATGATCAGCCTCACGCCCGGCGTCCCGCAGCCGTTCATCGCGGTCCTGTGCTTCGCCCTGGCCGGGTCGCTGCTCGGGTTCCTGCGCTGGAACTTCCACCCGGCCGCGATCTTCGCCGGGACGAGCGGGGTCATGTTCCTCGGCTATACATTGGCCCTGCTCTCGATCCTCGGCACGGCCAAGGTCGCGGTCGCGATGCTCGTCCTCGGCGTACCGATCATCGACGCGTTCTGGATCATCGTTCGGCGGCTGGCCCAGCGCCGCTCGCCGTTCTCGCCGGACCGCGGCCATCTCCACCATCGGCTGCTCGACGTCGGCCTGTCGCATCGCCAGACGGTCCTCCTGATCTACCTGATCTGCGTGATCCTCGCCGTCCTGGCCCTGTTTCTGACCGGGGCGACCCAGATCTACGCGTTCACCGGCGTCTTCGTGGCCAGCGGGTTTGTGTTGTTCATCCTGGCTCGCGGCGGATTCGAGCCCGACGAGCCCGACCTCCGCGACTGACGGGCCTGCTCCGGCGATCTGCCCCGCCGCGATCCGCCCCGCCGCGATCCGCCCCGGCCAGGGTGTCGGCCATCTGCCACGGCCCGGCCGCGGCCTGATGCTGCTGATGGATCAGATCTGAACGAATGAGCACGACCAGAATCCGCCCGCCCGGCGATTCCGCCAACCGAGCGATTCGCCCACGCTCACTCGTCCGGGGTTGATGCGCCACTGGGATCAGGTCCGGGATCGGAGCCGACAACGCGACGGTTCCACGCTGCGACCGGGCATCGCAGCTTCGGTCTCGCCGCAGTTCGCGCCGGCCCGAGGGCATCGGCAGCAGCGCAACCCGATGCTAGGATCGGCCCCGTCCGGCCCGTCCGTCCGTCCGGCCCGTCCAGCCCGTCCGTCCGGCCCTCAGCTCGGGGTGTCCTTCGCACGTGGAACTCGTCGTCGGCGCGCTCGTCGTCCTCGGCCTCCTCGCGATCCTGATCCGGCTGAGCCCGCGCGACGCCGCCGGCCGAGTGGTCCTGCCCCGGATCGTCGATGACTCGATCGGGATGTGGGTGCTGCGCCGGCTCACCGGCCGGCCGCTGGGTGAGGATCCGGACGATCCAAGGGCGCAATCGAACTCGGCGGCAACCGCCACGCCGGAGCCGGCCCGACCGGGCGGATCCGCCGCGAGCCAACCCGGCGACTCGAGCCCGTTGGTCAGGCGGAGCGCGCCCGCGGCGCCCTCGTTCGCTGCGACCCCGAGTCGCCTGACCGCGGCCGGCGTCCTCCGAGTTTCCAAGGCACCGGGACGATCAACCTGGATGGCATCGATCCGACGTCGATTCCGGGCTGCGACGCCCCGGGCCCGTTCGTCGGGAATGGCAAGCGTTCGACCGACCATCGGAGAGTTGGCCACGGCGCTGACGTTCTGCGTGATCGGACTCGTCGTGATCGCCGCGGCCTCAGTCCCCGAGTCTCATCGGACTCCGATCCTGGACGCCACCGGACGGCCCGAAGCGACGCAGTCGCCCAGGCCGAGCGACGCCCGCCCGTCGGCGCCCAGCGCGACACCGTGACCGGCCGCGTTCGAGATGAACAAGCGGCCATCGCGACGCCCAGGATCGCCAGTCAATGGAGACGACGGGCGGCGACCGTCCGGAGGCCTCTGCTATACTCCGCGCGCTTTGGCAGGACGTCCATGATCGAGCCCGGTCGAGCCGGGGCATACCTCGCCCTCTTCGGTGAAATCGGCCTCGTTCTCCTGGTCACGACCCTGGCAGGCGTGCTCGTCGGATATTGGCTGGACCAGCAGCTCGGGACGCTTCCCGTGTTCGTGCTGATCGGCCTGCTGACGGGAATGGGAATGGGAGCGCTCGCCGTTCGGCGATTGATCAACCGGTTCCTGGCCACCTTCGACGACTGATCCCCAGCGCGAGACCAGCGACACGGCGCGAGCCGCGAGGCGCACACCTCCAGGAGCACACGTGACCGACCGACCCGACCGCGATCGGCAGACCGACGCGGAGCGGAGGATGCAGGAGGCCCTCGGGCCCGACCTTGCCAGCGACGCCGTCGGCGCCGCCGGTGCGGTGACGCAGCCGGCCACCAGCATCCGCAAGCCGCTGATCCTGATCATTCTCGCGATCGTCGCCCTGACCGTCGTCAGCTTCATCGTGAGTCCGCCGCTCGGCGTCAACGCCGAGGGCGAGTCGGACCCGTCCGTGCCGTTCTCGTACCCGGCCGATGCGATCAAGGCCAACTTCGAGCTGCCCGCACCGCACATCGTGTGGCCGATCGACTACCACCGCCCGCCGGGCATCGCGGTCTTCGACGTCTCCATTCCGTCCACGCTGTTCACGGGCTGGATCGTCATGGCCGTGATCATCGTGGTCGCGTTCGTGATGTCGCGCTCGATCCGGCTCTCCCCATCGGGGCGCCAGAACGCCCTCGAGTACGCCTACGAGGGCCTCGCCAACTTCGCGACGTCGCTCGGCGGCCCGAAGGCCCGTCGCTACGTCCCTCTCTTCGTCACGTTCTTCCTGTACATCCTGCTGAGCAACTGGAGCGGGCTGCTGCCGGGCGTCGGTCGGACCCAGCAGCTTCGAGCGCCGACGTCGGACGTCAACATGACGATCGGGCTCGCCCTCGTCAGCTTCTTCCTGTTCCACATCGAGGGCGTCCGCGCCCTGGGCGTCGGCGGCTATCTCGGCAAGTTCTTCAACGTCAGTGGGTTCAAGGACGGGGCCGCAGCCGGCGTCATCGGCCTGTTCGTCGGGATCCTCGAGTTCTTCCTCGAGTTCATCAAGCCGGTCACGCTCTCGATGCGACTCTTCGGCAACATCTACGCCGGCGAGATCGCCCTCGGCGTGATCACCGGCCTGACGTTCGCGATCATCCCGGTCGCCATGGTCAGCCTGGAGTTCCTGTTGAACTTCATGCAGGCCCTGATCTTCTCGGTCCTCACCCTCATGTTCACGATCATCGCGACGGAGGGTCATTCGGAGGACCACGACACGGAGCACGCAGCCGCTGCGGAGCACCATCCGGACGGCACCACCGCCCCGGCGCCCGCCCCCGGCTGACGCCGCGGACGCGTGACGGGAACCACTACCCAACCAAGGCCCACCACCCGGCATCGACCGGGCAATTCAGGAGGATGAACGACACATGGAGAACATCGGAGCCGGCCTCGCGGCCCTCGGCGTCATCGGACCCGGCATCGGCATCGGGATCCTGACCGGCATGTCGACCAGCGCGATCGGGCGCAACCCCGACGCGGCCGCCCAGATCCGGGCCACCTTCATCATCGGCGCGGCGTTCGCCGAGGGCCTCGGCGTGCTCGCGGTCGTCGTCGGCATCCTCGCGATCTTCCTCGGCGGCGGCGCGGCCTGATCAGGCGGCTGAGCTGATCACCGTGGACCTCCTGTCGATCGCAGGCGCCGTCGCCAAGGGCAGCGTCGCCCTGGCCGCGGAAGAAGG
>JALYPW010000397.1 GCA_030856145.1 Chloroflexota bacterium
CGCGCTGTTCAGCTTCCCCATCGGGGTGGCAGCCGCGATCTACCTCACCGAGTATGCCCGCGACAACTGGTTCAACCGCCTCCTCCAGACGAACATCAGCAACCTCGCCGGCGTCCCGTCGATCATCTACGGCATCCTCGGTCTGGCCCTCTTCGTTCGCCTCCTCGGGCTGGGAACGACGGCTCTGGCCGCCGGCCTGACGATGACGCTGCTGATCCTGCCGATCGTGATCATCGCCTCGATCGAGGCCCTCAAGGCCGTGCCCGACGCCCAGCGCGAGGGTGCCTACGCGCTCGGTGCGACCCGCTGGCAGATGGTCCGCCAGTCGATCTTTCCGGCCGCCGCCCCGGGCATCATGACCGGGCTGATCCTGGCGATGGCCAGGGCGATCGGTGAGGCAGCGCCGCTTCTGCTGATCGGGGCGTCGGTGTTCGTCACGTTCCTGCCCAACCCCGTCGAGGGCGGCTACACCGTCCTGCCGATCCAGGTCTATCAGTGGTCAGCCCGCCCGCAAGCCGACTTCCAGGGCATCTCGGCGGCCGCGATCATCGTGATCCTGGCCCTCATGCTCGCCCTCAACGGCCTCGCCCTGATCGTCCGGGCCCGCCTCTCGAGACACATCCAGTGGTAGAGGAGAACCTCGTGAACACGCAGCTCGCCGAGGCGCCTCCCCGGACGGAACTCGCCAACGGTCCGGGCCTGGCGATTCGGATCGCGACCTCGGCCCACGAGACTGCACCCGGGCCGGCGAACCAGGCTCAGCCCGAGTACGTCGTCGAACTCCAGGACGTGTCGTGCTACTACGGCTCGTTCCGGGCGGTCCGCAATGTCGACATCAAGGTCGCCAAGAACGCGATCACAGCCCTGATCGGACCGTCGGGCTGCGGCAAGTCCACGCTCCTGCGCACGATCAACCGGATGAATGATCTCGTGCCGTCGTACCGTTCCGAGGGCCGGATCCTGCTCGAGGGCCAGGACCTCTTCGCGAATGGGGTCGATCCGGTGGCCGTCCGGCGCCGGGTGGGGATGGTCTTCCAGAAGCCCAACCCGTTCCCGAAGACCATCTGGGAGAACATCGCGTTCGGTCCCAAGATCAACGGCTACAAGGGAAACATGAACGAGCTCGTCGAGGAGAGCCTCCGGCGGGCGGCGCTCTGGGACGACGTCAAGGACAAGCTCAAGCAGTCGGGAATGTCGCTGTCGGGCGGCCAGCAGCAGCGGCTGTGCATCGCCCGGACCATTGCCGTCAACCCCGAGGTCATCCTGATGGACGAGCCGTGCTCGGCCCTCGACCCCCGCTCGACCCTTCAGATCGAGGAGCTCATGGCCGAGCTCAAGAAGGAGTACACGATCGTCATCGTGACCCACAATATGCAGCAGGCGGCGCGGGCATCGGACGCGACAGTGTTCATGACGATGGGCGACGATCGTGCCGGCCACGTCGTCGAGCAGGGTCCGACGGCCCAGATCTTCACCAATCCGACGCACCAGCTGACCGAGGACTACGTCTCGGGGCGGTTCGGATGAGCGAGGCCGCGAACGAGGATAGAGCGATGACCGACGAGCGAATCCAGCCCGAGTCCTCCGGCGATGCGTCCCAGATCGTGGCCGAAGCCCTTGCGATCGCCGCCCGGGCGGCGGCCCAGATGAGCGATCACCCACCGCGGCCGGGTCTCGACTCGGACATGCGGATCGTGAAGGACCAGATCCTCTGGATGGGCTCGCTGGTCGAGGCGGCCATCCGGGCCGCCCTCGAGGCCCTGATCCGCCACGACGCCGACGCCGCGACGGCGGTGATCATTGGCGACCGGCGGATCAACGACAAGCAGCGCGAGGTCTCCGACCACATCACCCGAACGATCGCGACCCAGGCCCCGGTCGCCCGCGACCTGCGTTTCCTGCTCGCTCTTGACCACGTCGGCTACGAGCTCGAGCGGATGGGCGATCACGCCGCGTCGGTCGCCAAGCAGGTCCGCAAGCTCGCCCCGGAGCCGCCGCTGAAGAAGTACGTCGACCTGCCGGCCATGGGCGAGCTCGCGGCGACGCTCGTTGGCGGAATCCTGCTGGCCCTCGTCGACATCGACGTCCACGCCGCGCGGGCCGTCGCTGCCCGCGACGACGAGATCGACGAGCTCTATCACCGGACGTTCGACGAGGTCGTGCGCCTGATGCGGGCCGATCCGGACAACGTCGAGCGCGGGACGCGGATCCTGTTCGCCGCCCACTACCTCGAGCGGATCGGCGACCGGGTCACGAACATCGCCGAGGACGTCGTGTTCCTCGCCAGCGGCCAGATCGAGGACCTCAACCCGTGAGACGGTCGGGGTGAGCGACCCGATCCGGATCCTCGTCCTGTGCACCGGCAACAGCTGCCGCTCGATCCTGGCGGAGGCGCTGTTCCGGGAGCTCGGCGGCGATCGGCTCGCGGTGTCGTCGGCCGGGAGCCGGCCGGAGGGCGCGGTCAACCCGCGCACGATCGAGATCCTTGACGAGGCCGGGATCGGGCACGAATGGGCGCACTCCAAGCCCATGACTGACTTCCTCGACCAAGCGTTCGACCACGTCCTGACGGTCTGCGACGACGCCGCCGAGGCGTGCCCGAACTTCCCCGGGCCCGCCGTCCGGACCCACTGGAGCATCCCCGACCCGGCGGGCGCCCGGGGGACGGCCGAGGAACAGCTCGCCGTTTACCGGGCCACGCTCGCCGATCTCCGCAAGCGGATCTCGGGGTTCGTCGCTACTCTCGAGGCGTGAGCCCCACCGATCGCGCGTCCGCGCTCCAGCTGTACCTCCTGCGCCACGCTGATGCCGGCGATCCCGAGAAGTGGTCCGGCGACGACGACGCGCGGCCGCTGAGCGCGAAGGGCGAGCGCCAGTCCGAGCGGCTCGGCGCGTTCCTCGCAGAGATCGGCTTCCGACCGGACGCGATCATCAGCTCGCCCAAGGTCCGTGCCCGGCGGACGGCCGAGATCGTGGCTGACGCGCTGGGGCTCGGGGTCCGGGTCGACGAACGACTCGGCGGCGGCTGCGATCCCGAGAGCGTCGATGCCATTCTGGCCGACACCGGCAACCCGCGCCGGCCGGTTCTGGTTGGTCATGATCCGGACTTCAGCGAGCTCCTCGGCTATCTGTCGGGGACGGACGCTATGTCGATGAAGAAGGGGGCGTTCGCCCGGCTCGACGTCCGCGGTCCGGTCGCGGGCGGAGGCGGCAGCCTGCGCTGGCTCGTTCCGCCGGATCTGCTCGACCCGGAGCGCCGCTGACGGTCAGTCGGCGCGGGCTTCGCCGACGCCGCCGGCAGATGGCCGTCGGCGGGCACCCAGCGGGATGACCGGTGGGGAGCCGAGGAGTTCGCCGGCGAGCGACCGCAGCCGCTCGGCGGCGGTCGGCAGGAGTCGATAGACGATCGAGTTACCGCGGCGCTCGGCGGCGATGACGCCGGCCTCCTTGAGGATACGGAGGTGATGCGAGACCGTCGGCTGCTGGACGTCGCAGCACGTCGTGAAGTCGCAGGCGCAGACCTCGCTCGTCCCGATCAACTCGCGGACGATCGACATGCGAGTCGGATGGCCGAGCGCCTGGAGGAGCTGCACGTCGGGGTCGATGAGGCTTGTCTTCGTACGGACCATGGGTGGATCATATCGATCAATGTCTATATTGACAAGTATCAATATATGCCCGATGATGGAGCCTCCCAAACCCGAAAGGAGTCCGCAGATGGACCCGAACATCGCCGCCTGGATGATCGCCGGCGGGCCTCACGTCCAGACCCACGCTCAGACCCGCGAGCGCGAGCAGCTGTACGCCTTCCGCGAGAGCCAGCGTCTGGAGCGGTCCGACCGGCCGAGCCTTGTCGCCCGGATCCGGAGCCTCGTCCAGCCGGCGCCGGCGGCAGCCAACCTCGACTGCTGCCCCGCCTGAGTCCCACGACACAGCAACACGACGCGGCGGCCCGACCGCCACCCGCTGAGGAGTGACCCGATGCTCGACCAGGACCGCGCGCTCGACCAGGACCGGATTCACGACGAGGTCCGCGCCCGCTATGCCGAAGCCGCGTTGGCTGCGACCGCTCGTCGCTCCGATTCGGCCGCCCAGGCCTCGTGTTGCGGGCCGACCGGTGAGGTGGTCTTCGGCGAGATCCTGTACGCCGACGCTGATCGAGCAGGCCTGCCTCAGGCCGCCGTCCTGGCCAGTCTCGGCTGCGGCAACCCGACCGCCGTGGCCGAGCTCCGCGAAGGCGAGCGTGTCCTCGACCTCGGATCGGGCGGCGGGATCGACGTGATCCTGTCGGCCCGGCGGGTCGGTCCAACCGGGCGGGCGATCGGTCTCGACATGACCGACGAGATGCTCGCCCTGGCGCAGCGCAACGCGGCCGACGCGGGTGTCGACAACGTCGAGTTCGTGCGCGGCACGATCGAATCCATTCCCCTGCCCGGCGCGTCGGTCGACGTCGTCATCAGCAACTGCGTCATCAACCTCGCCGCCGACAAGGCCGCGGTGTTCGCCGAGATTGCCCGGGTCCTCCGGCCGGGCGGCCGGGTCGGCGTGAGCGATGTCGTCGCCGATGATGCCCTGAGCCCCGCCCAGCGCGCTGAGCGCGGCTCGTTCAGCGGTTGCATCGCGGGCGCCCTGTCCTTTAGCGAGTACCGGGCCGGGCTTGGGGCGGTCGGCTTGATCGACGTCACGATCACCGCGACCCACGCCGTCGGCAACGGGCTGCACGGCGCGATCGTGCAGGCCACGAAGCCGGTCGTGCCGATCGCGACAACCGACCTCCCGGCGATGCCGATCCTGCCGAGTGCGATCACGTTGCTCGACGCGTCCGAGGCCGGCTGCGGCTGCGGATCGGGCGGCTGCTGCTGAAACGGGGGCCGAGGAGGCCGGCCCCTTCGCCATTCCGGATGGCCGGTCGCGTCAGCGGCCGGCGATCGGCGTCTCAGGGCGGAGGGCGTCGTCATCGGTGCTCGTGGGGAACGGCAGGGCGATCGGATCGGTCGCGAGGCGGCTCCGTCCATGCTCGTCGAACCGGTCGAGACCGAGCTCGGTGACGTCGAGCACGTCGGTCCGGCCGTGCACTGCCAGGTCCGCCGCCACGCGCGCGACGCCCGGGCCCCACATCATCCCGTGACCGCCGGCCGAGGCGACCGTGACACCGTGGATCGGGCTGCCGTCGGGCGCCATTCCCGGCCCGAGGATCGGCAGGTGGTCAGGCGTGAAGTCGATCGTGGCTGCCCAGATCTTGCGAAGGTGCAGTCCGCACGTGATCGGGACGAAGCCCGTGAGGCGCGAGCGCATCGTCTTGTACATCGCCCAGTCGATCTCGCGCGCCTCCCCGGGCCGATCGTTCGGGTCGCTCCAGCCGAAGAGCAGGCCGCCCTCCTCCAGGCGCCAGTACAGGCCGGCCCCGATGTCGAAGACCATCGGTTGAGGCGCCCCGAAGGCGTCATGGGGCTCGAGGACCGCGACCGTGTGGCGGACCGCTCCGGCCGGGATCCGCATCCCGGCGGCACGACCGACGTCGCCCAGGCTCGGGCCGCCGGTGAGGATCACGCGCTCGGTCGCGATCGGGCCGGCGGTCGTGTCGACGCCGGTGACCCGCCGACCGCCGTCGGCCGCGGACTCCGTCCGAAGGCCCGTGAAGGTCGTACCCTCACGGAGCTCGACCCCGGCCTGCTGCATCGCGAGCGAATAGGCCCGGACGTTGCGCGGCGGGTCGATATGGCCGTCGGTCTCGAGATAGCTCCCGCCGCGGTGACCGTCGCTGCCCAGGGTTCCGGTGATGGCGACCGCCTCGTCTGCGCTCAGCCAGCGAACCGCGAGGCCCTCGCCCAGCTGCATGGCCACCCGCTCGCGGCCGGAGCGCTCGTCCTCGTCGGTGACCGCGAGGATCAGGTAGCCGAGCTCGCGAAAGCCGCTGTCGGTGCCGATCTCGGCCGCCTGGCGACGGTAGAAGTCGATCGACCAGCGGCCGAGCGCGACCGTCGTCGGTGTCCCGCCCTGGGCCCGGACGATGCCGGCCGCGCGGCTGCTCGCGCCCTGGCCGGCGAGGCCCCTGTCCAGAACCATCACCCGCCCGACGCCGCTCGTTGCGGCAAACCAGCTGGCCCAGCCGCCGACCGTGCCGGCGCCAACAACCACCAGGTCGGCCCGCTCGATCTCGCTCATGGACCCGAGGATAGGACGCGCCGGCGCGACGAGTGCCAGCGTCGCATCGCACGGGCCTCCTGCCCGGACCAGCCCTCAGCCGTCGAGGGCCCTGGCCTCCACGCAGATCGCGACCACGCCGAGGCGCTCGAGGCGCCCGAACGTCGGTCGGCGGCGT
>JALYPW010000375.1 GCA_030856145.1 Chloroflexota bacterium
CCCGTCGCCGCTCGAGGCCGGACGGCACGTGGTCCTGCTCGGCGAGCCGCAGGACGGCCGAAACGGGCCATGGGTCCGCGTCTGGGTCGAGCCCAGCACGGAGGTCTGGCCGAGCGACTTCTATGCGTGGCTCCCGGCCAACCGGCCGGGCCGGACGTTCCTCGAGCCTATCCCTGCGGCCATCTGCCCGACGCACGCGACGATCCAGGCGCTGGCGCCGCTCGTCCAGCAGGATCGTCTCCGATGCGCCGGGTCGGCGGAGTTGACCTTCGACGCACGGACGGGTCCGGCGTCGGCCGCCGCCGTGTATGACGTCGATCCGAGGTGGTACGGCCGAAACGAGGACCCCGCTGTCACGCTGTTCGATCCCGGCCCGGCCCGCTTCGGGCCCGACGCGACGACAAGCGCGTCTGCGGCCGGAGCGTGGATCGACGCGCGCGTGCCGCCGGCCATCGCGCCGCTGCCGCTCGGGATCTTCGTTCGCGTCACGGGACACTTCGACGACCCAAGCGCCGCCGGATGCCGGCGGGCCGTGCCCAACGCCGTTGCCGGCCAGGGCCCACCACCGGAGGCCGTGGCCGACAGCGCCCAGTGGTGTCGAGAGCAGTTCGTGGTCGCTGCCTGGCGGCCGCTCCTCGGTGCCGAGGGCCGGCCATTCGACCTCCGCGACCCGCAGCTCCATCGGCGCGAGTTCCGCCTCGAACCCGGCGTGCTGCTCGGCTGTGGCGGCGTCGGGATGGAGCAGTTGACGATCCGGATCGATCCCGGCCAGATCGAGCCTGTCTGGGTCGAATCCGGCCCGAATCGGTTCCGCAGTCAGGCGGTGTTCGGCAATGAGTTCCGGCTCTTCCTGGATCCGGTCCGGGTCCAGGCGACGACCGGCGTCACCCTCGTCGACGGAGAGCTGATCGATCCCGACCGAGGCAAGCCCGGGCTCGCGCTGTGTCCCGGTGGCGAGACGATCTGGTTCGACGTACCGCCTGCCTGACCTGGCGCCGGCCTGGCCGCGCTCGTTCAGGCTCCGAAGATCTTCGCGATCTCGTAGGGCGCGCTTGCCTCGAGCTGGTCGTAGCGGCAGTCGGCCGGCTGCTTGTCGTCGCGCCACCGGACGAACGTGGTCCCGTGCCGGAAACGATCGCCCTGGAGGTGGTCGTAGGCGACCTCGACGACGCGCTCGGGCCGGAGCGCCTCCCACGACAGGTCCTTGCCCCGGTTCCAGCGGCTCGTCGCGCCGGGCAGGCGCTGGCCCGAGGCGTCGGCGGTGCCCTGGGCCGACCACTCGGCCCACTCCTGCCACGGGTGGCCCGCCGTGGCGTGCTCGCGCAGCGGCTCGAGGAGTGCGGTCAGGGCCTCGCGCTTGTCCCACGTGAACGATGACGTCACCCCGACATGGTGGAGCCGGCCTTCGTCGTCGAAGATGCCGAGGAGGAGCGATCCCACGTGCGTCCCCGGACCGTTCTTGTGCCATCGAAACCCGGCCACGACGCAGTCGGCCGTGCGCTGGTGTTTGACCTTGAGCATTGCCCGCTTGCCCGGCTGGTAGGTGCCGTCGAGGCGCTTCGCGACGACGCCGTCGAGGCCCGCGCCCTCGAACCGGTCGAACCAGTCCGCGGCGAGGGCTCGGTCGCGCGTCGCCGGGGTCAGGTGGATCGGCGGTTGGACCTCGGCGAAGGCCGCCTCGAGGCGCTCGCGCCGGATCGCCTGGGGCACGTCGCGGAGGTCGTCGTCACCGAGGGCAAGCAGGTCCCAGGCGACGAAGCTGGCCGGCGTCTCGGCGGCGAGCATCTTCACCCGCGAGGCGGCCGGGTGGATCCGCAGGAGGAGCGATTCAAAGGCGAGCTCGCCGTCGGTGGCGATCACGACCTCGCCGTCCACGACGCAGCGCTCCGGGAGCGACGCCTTGAGCGGCTCGGCGAGCTCTGGAAAGTAACGGTCGAGCGGCTTGAGGTCGCGACTCTGGATCAGGATGTCGTCGCCGTCGCGGAAGACGATCGCCCGGAATCCGTCCCATTTCGGCTCGAACAGCCAGCCCTCGCCGTCCGGGAGGCCGTTGCTCGGTTTGGCGAGCATCGGCTCGAGCGGCGGGTCGAACGGAAGGTGCATCCGCTGAGTGTAGG
>JALYPW010000380.1 GCA_030856145.1 Chloroflexota bacterium
GGGCCGGCGCTCCCGAGGATACGACCCTGTTCGCGCAGACCAGGGCGCTCGGGGAGTTCGTGGTCGATGGCGATCCGGAGTCGCTCGTCGGCCAGGCGATCGAGACATTCGACATCCGGGTGACCGCGACCGGGACCGTCATCGCGGTGGATCCGAGCCCCGTCCAGACGATCGCGGAGGCGCGGCTCGGCGAGGCGGTCGCCGCCGACCAGCGGCTCGTCGACGGATCGATGGACATCGTCGTCGGCGCGGGAGGCGTCGGCGAGGACGGCCAGGTGACGTTCGAGGCGACGGCCCGCGCGATCGGGATCGCGATCGTGGACCCGGCGTTGCTCCGCGACCTCGTCAAGGGCCGGACCGCCGCCGACGCCCGGGCGGCCCTCGCCCTGTACGGCCAGGCGGTCGTCATGCTCTGGCCCGACTGGGTCACCACCGTCCCCACGATGGATTCGCGCCTCGAGATCACCATCGTGGACGGGCCGGCCGCAGGGGCCCCGTCGCCGTCCTCCTACGACGGCGCCGCTCGCCCATCCGCGTCGCGTGGCTCGTCGTCATCCCGGCCCGCGTCCAGCGCGCCCCCCTCGCCGCGCCCCGCGTCCGCAGCCCCGTGACCCGGATCCTCGGTCTGGACCTTGGCGAGCGCCGGATCGGCGTGGCCGTCGCCGACAGCGCCGGGATCGCGATGCCCCTGACCACTTTTCGCCGTGCCGCCACGATCGAGGCCGACGCCGTGGCCGTCGAGCGGGTGGCCATCGAGCAGGGAGCGACCGAGATCGTCGTCGGCCTGCCGCTCGACGTTTCGGGCGGCGAGGGCGGCCAGGCGGCGATCACCCGCGCCTGGGTCGACGCCGCCCGGCCGCACCTGTCGGCCGCCCTCGGCTATCGTGACGAGCGACTCAGCAGCCATCTCGCCGAGCAGCGCCTCGGTCCGATGAAGCGCGGACGCTCGGGGGGACCGCCGAGCCGGACCCAGCGCGATGCGTACCGCGCCCGCGTCGATCGCGAGGCGGCGGCGATCATCCTCCAGGACGAGCTCGACGCCCGGGCAGCCGCCCCGACTCCTGACACGGAGGCCTCGCGATGACGATCCGTTCCGGCGGCCGCGCCCGCGACCGCAACCAGGCGCGGCCGGCGGAACCCGGCACGTACGACGACGCCTGGCAGCCGGAATACGCGGTCGAGTCGTCGGGGCGCGGACGCGGGGGCAAGGGCGGAGGCAACGGCGGGGGCTACAACGGCGGGAGCAACGGCTGGAAGAACGACCGTCGCCGGGGGATCCCCGGGTTCATCAAGTTCCTCCTGTTTGCCCTCGTGCTTGGCGGGATCGTCGTCACCCTGCTCGTCACGGCCCTCCGGCCGCTCGTCCGCGGGGCCATCGTCGGCTGGGCCTCGGACAACCCGGCGGCGCTCGATACGCCGTTCGTGGCCGACCTCGTCAAGGAGGACATCGGCGAGCGCTTGACCAAGCCGGCGTCGGCCGATACGACTCAAGTCGCATTCGTCGTCAACGACGGCGAGAGTGCCCGGACGATCGCGACCCGGCTCGAGGAGAACGGCTTCCTGCTCGACGGCCGGGCGTTCGTGTTCATCGTCACCGAGAAGGACCTGACCACGCAGCTCGCCTCGGGCTCCTTCATCCTGCGCAAGTCGATGACGCCCGACCAGATCGTCGAGGCGCTGCTCAACCCGGAGCAGATCCAGTACGTCGAGATCGCGCTCCGGACCGGCCTGCGACTCGAGCAGGTCACCGCCAAGCTCCAGACGATCGCGGAACTCCAGATGGACCCGGCCGACTTCTACGAGCTCGCGAAGAACCCGACGGACGAGCTCCTGGCGGACTATCCGACGCTCAAGTCGGTGATCCCCGATGGGGGCTCGCTCGAGGGCTTCCTGTGGCCCGCGACGTATCGCGTCCTGCCCGACACCACCGCCGAGGAGCTCGTGCGTGACATGCTCGACGGCTTCGTCGGGGCGATCGGCGAGCGGCTCGACGTCCCGGCGGCGCGCAAGATGACGTTCTACGAGATCCTGAGCCTGGCGTCGATGGTCGAGCGCGAGGCGGTCGTCAATGAGGAGCGAGCGACGATCGCCGGCGTCTTCCAGAACCGCCTGAACAGGCTCCGCAAGATCGCGCCGGTTCTCGCCTCCGACCCGACGGTCTTCTACGCCGTCGACAGCCTGAACCTCGACAAGCTCGATTTCGCCAACTGGCAGACGTACGCCTTCTGGAACATCCCGGAGGAGCCGCTCGGCAAGATTGTCCTGCCGCCGGATCTCGCGGGTTACCAGACGTACACGCAGGCCGGCCTCATCCCGGCCCCGATCTGCACGCCGACGCTCGCGTCGATCGACGCCGCCCTGAACCCCGACACGGAATCGGGCTTCCTCTATTTCGTGGCGATCCCCGACGGCAGCAACACCCACGCGTTCGCGAAGACCGGGGCCGAGCACCAGGCCAACCTCGTCAAGTACGGCTACCGGTGACGGACGGGCCGCACGGGCAGGCCGGGCTTCCTGAGCCGGCCGACTTCGCGACGCCCCCGACCACGGCCCACCACACCCGCTGGCTCGAGGCAGACGGCGCGGCCCGACCCCACCGGCTCAGTCGCCTCCGGGCGCGCTTCGAAGCCGCCGGGATCGACGCCTACTTCGGTCTCCGCCGCGAGCACATGCGCTACCTGACCGGCTTCACCCTGGGCGAGGGCGAGGAGAAGGTCGCCGGGACCTCGGGCCAGTTCCTCCTCGCCGCCACCGACGTCGTCCTGCTCGCCGACTCGCGCTACACGATCCAGGCGAAGCGCGAGGCGGAGGGCGTTCGGATCGTTGACGGGCCACGGGACCTCGCCCAGGACTGGGCACGCCTCGTCGCGTCGGTCGGGGCACGCCGAGTCGGCGTGGAGGCGGCCCTGATGCCGCACGCCGTCTGGCGCCGGCTCGAGGCGGCGGCGCCGGACGTCGAGATGGTCCCGATCGAGGGCTGGCTCGAGGCGGACCGGGCCACCAAGGACCCGGCCGAGCTGGAGCGTGTCGCGGCGGCCTGCGCAGTCGCCGACCGCGCGCTGGCGGCCCTCCTGCCGCGAATCATCCCGGGTACGACGGAGCACGACCTCGCCCTCGAGCTCGAGTGGCTGATGCGGACGTCCGGCGCGGAGGCGGTCGCCTTCGAGCCGACCTGCCTCGTCGGACCGAATGCGGCCCTGCCGCACGGGGCGCCGTCCGATGCTCGGGTCGAGGCCGGCGCCGTCGTCCTGTTCGACTTCGGGGCCCAGGTCGGCGGCTATCGCAGCGATATGACCCGGACGCTGTTCGTCGGCGAGCCGAACGAGCGCGACATGGGCGTGTACGAGACTGTCGCCAGGGCCCAGGCCGCGGCGATCGCGCAGATCGAGGCGTGCGTCGAGGGCCAGCTGGCGCTTCCGTCGGGACGGGCGCTCGACGGGATCGCCAAGCGGGTGATCGAGGCCGACGGACGCTGGCCGGCGTATGGCCATGGCCTCGGCCACGGGATCGGCCTCGCGACGCACGAGCTGCCGTCCCTTTCGTCCTCAGCGCTCGATGTGTCCCTGCCGACGCCGACGGTGTTCTCGGTCGAGCCCGGGATCTATCTCGAAGGCGCGACCGGGGTCCGGATCGAAGATCTCGTCCTGCTCGATGCCGATGCCGGCCGGGTCGAGCGCCTGACGCTCTTCCCGCGCGAGCCGATCGTCCTACCGGCCTGATCGCGGCGTCCCGGCGAGGCGGGCACTCCGATGAGTTCCGTGCCAAAGCGCCGTCTGATCGACGACCTCAGCCCACACTCGTAGCGAGGTGCAGACATGGCCTCCTGGCCCGGCCCGATCTCCGCGCTCACCCTGTTCGTCGAGGACCTGCCCGCGACCCGGCAGTTCTATCTCGACGTCTTCCGCCTGCCGGTTCACTTCGAGGACTCCGAGTCGGTCGTGTTCAAGCTCGGCGCCACGCTCCTCAACCTCCTGAGCGCGAGCGCCGCGGCCGAGCTGGTTGATCCCGAGATCGTCGCCCGCCCCGACGCGGGCGTCCGCTTCCAGCTGACGCTCGGTGTCGACGACGTGGACGCGATGTGCACGGAGCTGAGGACACGCGGAGTCGAGCTCCTCAACGGACCGATCGACCGGCCGTGGGGCGTCCGGACGGCCACGTTCCGCGATCCGGCCGGTCATGTCTGGGAGATCGCCACGTAGGTCGCCGCGCGTGATCGCCTGCGGATGGGCCTACGTCCGAGCCGAGCCGCCGGCGGATCATGCACCGAGTGGGTCAACCGACGGCTGGACCAGCGCTCGGACGACGTTTGATGCGTCGGATGCATTGAATTGTCGGCCGGAGGCGCGGATCACGCCTGTCGTGGGCGTTCGCCGGCCGTCCGGACGTCCGTTCATGCAGTCGGTGCACCAAACGCGCCCGGCCGGTCTCGTCGCGCGGTCCAGTTGGCTCGCCGCCTCCGAGTCGGGCCGGCCGGACCGTCCGCTACAATCGCGGCCCGAACCGAGCCCATCAGCCGGTCCTGCTGCGCCGCCGTCGTTCGGCGCCGGCCGGCCACCCCAGGAGCCCATCTCGACATGATCAGCACCGGCGAACTGAAGAAGGGCGTCGCCATCGAGCTCGACGGCGAACTCTGGCAGATTCTCGACTACCACCACATCAAGATGGGCCGCGGCTCGGCCCAGGTCCGGATCACCCTCCGCAACATCAAGCGCGGCCAGACAGTCGAGCGCAGCTTCCAGGCCGGCACGAAGTGGCCGCGCGCGTCGATGGAGAAGCGGCCCGTCCAGTTCCTCTACAAGGACGGCGACGATCACCACTTCATGGACAACGACACATACGACCAGTTCATCCTCACGACCGAGATGCTCGGCGACACGGCCCACTACATGAAGGACGGGATGACCCTCGACCGGACGAGCTACCAGGGCGAGACGATCGGGGTCGAGCTGCCGGTGACCGTCGACCTGGTCGTCGCCGAGACCGAGCCGGGCTTCGCCGGCGATACCCAGACGGGCGCTCGCAAGCCGGCCACGACCGAGACCGGCCTTGTGGTCACGGTCCCGATCTTCATCGAGGAAGGCGACACGATCCGGGTCGACACCCGGACCGGGGAGTACCAGACCCGGGTCTGACGGTCGTCGACCGGGCCTGCGCACCGCCCGCGCCCGGCCGCCGCGCCGATGTGCACTCGGTGCACGTATCGGGCTGAGTCGATCGACCGACGTAGTCCGTCACGCTCAGCCGGGCGACCAATCCACTCGACTTGTGCACCCCATGCACCGATTGGTCGGAATCGGTCGAATCGTGTCCAATACGTGCACCCGTTGAGAATCGGACGAACGCGCGATCAGGGCACGACGCCCGGTCCACGCTCGCGCCGCCGAGCCGGGACGTCCCGCCGGCCCGCGCGTCGCGACGAGGCCCCCACGTATTCGCCTGCGCTGACGTGCACCCGGTGCACCTATCTGGCTGAGTCGACCGACGGCCGGAGTCTGCCACGCTTGGCCGGGCGACCAACCCACTCGATGTTTGCACCACATGAACGCATCGGGCGGAATCCAGTCGAATCGTGTCAGATACGTGCACCGGCTGAGAATCCGGAAGAGCCGCGATCAAAGCAGGATGATCGCGCTCGCCGCAGGGCGCCGCCCGCTCCGGAGCGCCGCGAGCGCCTCGCGGCCCGTCAGGGGAAAGGCCTCCGCGAATGAATCCGCGTGGAGGCGGAGCACGTCACGGTTGTGGCGAGTGTTGGCGACCAGCACGATCATGCGGTCAACACCGTCGTCGCGCATCTTGAGAGCGACCCTTCGCTGGAGCGCCTGAACGTCACGCAGCCGCGTCTCCGCCTCAACCGGGATTGACCAATCCCGACCCGTGAGGACGCGATCCCAGGCGCGGCGGTCGCCCGCGATCTTCAGTGGTACCTCGTCGGCCGACCGGATGCTCGGATGAACGAGAGTCGTGAACCGGCTCAGCAAGGCGAGTTGCGCAACGTCGCGCACGGGCTCGGATCCCGGATATGCGCGCAACGGAAGATCGAGCCCAACGACAGCACCAACCAAGGTGAGCGTCACATACGAGACGCCGGGCAACCGCCCGCGCTCAATCCGACTGATCTGCGAGCGCGAGATGCCCGCGACCGCGGCGACGTAGGTCTGCGTGAGGCCGGCCATAAGCCGCCCTTCACGGAGCTCCTCACCGATCCGCGTCAGGGCGCGTTGGGCGAGGTACCGGGCGCGATCAATTCGTCGTTCGCGAGCTGGCACAGGGTCACGATGCCAGCCCACGCTTACCTGTCGGTCAACGACCGCGCGATCCGCGCCGGTACCATGGCCGCGATGGACGATCGGTCGCTGTTGCCGGGCTGGGACGCCGTCGCGCCCGACGGCGGGGCACCCGGACTGGGCCAGCCGCCGCGCACCGCCGCGGGACAGACCGAGCCCGCCGAGCCCGTTCCTGCGCCACCCGGCACGTTCGGGCTCCGGATCCTGGCGGTCAGCGAGGTCACCCGGGCGATCCGGGAAGCCGTCCGATCCGACCCACGCCTCTCCGACGTGTGGGTCGAGGGCGAGGTCGGTCGAGTGACGGTGAGCAGCGCCGGCCACGCCTACTTCACCCTCAAGGACGCGCGCAGCACGCTCAGTTGCGTGTGGTTCAGCGACGAGCGCGCCCGCTCCGCGTTCCAGCCCCAGGCCGGGCTGCGGATCGTCGTCCACGGCCGGATCGACCTGTTCGAGCAGCAGGGCGCGGTCCAGCTCTACGTCGAATCGATCCAGCCCGCGGGCTTCGGCGACCTCGCGATCCGGTTCGAGGCGCTCAAGGCGCGCCTCGCCGCCGAGGGCCTGTTCGATGCCGCCCGGAAACGGCCACTCCCGCAGCGCCCGACAACGATCGCGGTCATCACCAGCCCGGCCGGCGTCGTGTGGCGCGACATCGCCACGGTCCTGGCTCGGCGCTGGCCGATGACGACGGTCCTCCTCGTCGCCTGCAAGGTCCAGGGCGACGACGCGCCCGAGAGCATCGTCCGCGCCTTCGCCCGGCTCGAGCGCTGGATCGCAGCGGCCACCGGCGACGGCCGCGCCGACGACCTGCCGCAGGTCACGATCCTTGCCCGGGGCGGCGGATCGCTCGAGGACCTCTGGTCGTTCAACGACGAGCGCGTCGTCCGGGCGGTGGTGGCCCACCGACTGCCCGTGGTCTGCGGAGTCGGCCACGAGGTCGACGTCACCCTCGCCGATTTCGCTGCCGACGTCCGCGCGGCAACGCCGTCCGCGGCGGCCGAGCTGGTCGTGCCGGATCGGGCTGACTGGATGGCCGCCTTCCGCAGGGCAGGGGAGCGGACCGCCGCAGCGGTCGGCCGGACCCTGGACGCGGC
>JALYPW010000487.1 GCA_030856145.1 Chloroflexota bacterium
GGACCGAGATCGAGCTCGACGACGGAATTGAGCCCGACTCGATCCTCGCCGCGGCGATCGCGGCCGGCGCCCGGGTGAGCCACTTCGAGGTCGCCGAACCGTCGCTGGAGCAGATCTTCATCGACCATGTCGGGCGGCCGCCCGACGAGGATGGGCGACTGGCTCCGCCGGAGCTCGATGCGGCCGGTGCCGCACCCGGACCGGCCCGGCCGGCCGGCACGGCCGAGGACGCGGCGTGAGCGGCTCGGTGCCGGAGCGTCACGAGCCGACGTTCCCGAACACCACCCACATCGCGCGGCGCGAGTACGGCGAGCTCGTCCGGTCGCGCCTGTTCCACGTCTCAACCGTGACGCTCGCGATCCTGGCGATCGTCGTCGCCCTTCTGCCGATCGTGGCCAGCCTGACCGAGCGGGGCAGCGTGACCCGGGTCGCGGTCGTGGCCAGCGACGCCGAGCTGTCGGGCCGGACCATCGCGATCCTCGATCAGCTCCTCAACCAGACCAGCGCCGGCAAGGCCGGCCAGTTCGAGCTCATCCCGTTGACCGACGAGGCTGCGGCGGTCGGCGGCGTCGACGACCGACTCTACGACGCGGCGCTCCTCGCCCGGCGTGCCGAGAACGGCCGGCTCGCGTTCAACTTCCGGCTCGGCGAGACGATGGGCGACAGCGCCCTCCAGCAGCTCTCGATCGGGATCTTCGGGGTGGCCGTCCTCGACTTCTCTGCTCGCAACCCGGTCACCGGTTTCCAGTTGCCGGAGCTCTCGGTGTTCCGCCAGGCCGGCGACGGAGCCGCGGCCGCGCCGTACAGCGCGTCGAACTTCGCGAGCCGCCTGATCGTCGGCGCGGTCTTCGGCGTCCTGATCTTCATCACGATCGTGATCTACGGGATGTGGGTCGCGGCCGGTGTCGTTGCCGAGAAGTCGAGCCGGGTCATGGAACTCCTGATCAGCGCGGCGTCGCCGCGCCAGCTGGTCGTTGGCAAGGCTCTCGGGATCGGTCTCGCCGGGGCGACGCAGTACGTCCTCGTCCTCACTCCGGCGATCCTGACGCTCCTCGTCGAGGACCGGATCGCGACGGTGATCCTCGGACCCGACGCCGGGATCGCGCCGTCGCTCCAGGCGCTGTCGCCGATGCTGCTTCTCGGATTCAGCGTGTACTACACCCTCGGGTTCGCCCTCTACGCGCTGATCTACGCGGCCGCCGGCTCACTCGTCAGCCGCCCCGAGGACCTCCAGATCATCGCCCTGCCGCTGTCGCTCCTCGCGATCGTCGGCTACCTCCAGGCGATCCTGGCGCTGACCGGCGGGATCACCGGGTTCATCCGCTTCTCGTCGCTGGTTCCGTTCTGGAGCCCGTTCGTGATGATGACCCGGCTGTCGGTGGGGCGGGTGGATCCGCTGGAGCTCGTCGTGTCGATCTCGCTGCTGCTCGTGACGATCCTGGTCGTCGGTGTGGTCGCGATCCGGATCTACGCCGCCGGGGTCCTGCTCTATGGCCAGCGGCCCGGGCTGCGGGCGTACATCGCGGCGGCGCGTCACGGCTGATCGGTCCGCCCCGCAGCACCGAACCACGCCGCAATTCTCATCGGGCGATCACATCGGACGAGAATTCCGGCCGATGCGGGCAAACGTGCCACATCTGCTCAGCCCGCGATCGAACACGACGAATCCGGGGTCGGAACGCCGGTCGAGGGTGGATCGATGGGTCGAACTTGCCGGATGCGCTCGTGGGACGAGAATCCGTCGGCGGGCGACCGTGCTACTCGTCGAAGAGGAGGGGCAGCCGGCTGATCAGCGCCAGCACCGGCGCCGCGGCCGTCGGGGCGTGCTCTTCGTGGTCGAGGGCCGGCATTGCCTGGGCCGGGCGTGCGGGGGCATCAACCGGCGCGACCGGAATGAACAGCCAGAGCCGCGACGTGACGCCCGACAGGTAGGGACTCGTCCGCTGCCGGGCGAGGACGCCCCCGATCCCCTGCGCCGTCGCGGCATCGTGGAGCGCCCGGCCCTCGGCCGCGATCGCCGGGACCGCGACGACCTCGTCGCCCGGGTGGAGGATCTTCTTCAGCAGCGCGCGCCGCCGGTGGAGGGGCGTCGTCACGAGCGATCGGCCGTCGACGTGGAGCAGGTCGAAGGCGAGGAACGCGACGGCCCGTCCCGGTCGGCCCGCGATCCGGCGCTCGAGCTCCTCGTTGTCTGCTCGACCTGCGTCGTCGACCGCGACGAGCTCGCCGTCGAGGACCGCCGACCGGGCATCGATCCGGACGGCCATGCCGGCCAGCTCCGGGAGCGCCCCACCCACGGCCCGGCCGTCACCGTCGATGATCCGGACCGTTCCGCCGCCCGGGGCATCGGCCGGCCCGATGAAGGCTAGTGCCCGGAGCCCGCCCCACGCCGGCTCGAACAGGTGCGCCGCCGAATCGAACGGCTCGCCGGCCGGTCGGGGAAGCATCGGCCGGAGGCCGTCGGGCAGGTTCGGCAGCGTCGCGATCTCAGGCTCGAGCCGCAGCGACAGCTGATCGCGCATCGTCGGCCGATGGTAGCGCTAGACTCGGCCGCCTACCCCGCCCAAACCCGCCCGGCACCGATCGGGCGCCCGGAGGCTGCCGTCCCGTGACCCGCTCGTTTCGCCCCGACGACCTCTACCAGTTCCGGGTCGCGACCGACCCACGCCTGTCGCCCGACGGGACGCTCATCGTGTTCACGCTGCAGTCGGTCGCGCCCGGCAAGGACGGATACCGTCATGCGCTCTGGGCGGTCGAGACCGACGGCGACGGTCGCGCCCGGCGGCTCACGATCGGCGCCCGCCACGATCGCCACCCACGGTTCGCCCCGGACGGACGGTCGATCGCGTTCCTGTCCGATCGCCGACTGCACGTCGAGGAAGAACCGACCGCGGGTGTGGTCACGGATCGCGAAGACGCCAACCAGGTCTATGTGCTGCCGCTTGACGGCGGCGAGGCGCGCCGGGTCACCGACCTGCCCCGCGGCGTGGACGCCTTCTGGTGGTCGCCTGACGGCGCCCGGCTCCTCGTCCGGACGTCGTCCCGTGGCGCGACGAAGGACGAGGATCGGCGTCGGCGCGGCCGGACCGACAAGCCGAAGCCAGGCGAGGCGCCCGAGTCCGACTATCACTTCGTCGACCGGCTCGGCTATCTCTACAACGGGATGGGCTACGTCTACCACCTGACCGGCCAGCTGTGGGTCGTCGACATCGAGACCGCCGAGGCCCGCCGGCTGACCGACGAGCCGGCCGGCGTCGGCGACGCGGCCTGGTCGCCTGACGGCACCGAGATCGTGTACACCGCGAACCTGCGCCGCGACCACGACCTGGAGCCGAGGGCCCACCTCATCGTCCTCGATGTCGAGAGCCGACAGTCGCGCCGCTTGACCGGTGATCTCGCCACGTTCGACGCCCCGGTCTGGCTGCCCGATGGCCGGACGATCGCAGCGATCGGCGGATACCTGCCGGACAACTTCTACACCGCCGACCTGTGGCTGATCGCCGCCGACGGATCCGACGCCGGGACCCGGGCCGGCGGGCGCAACCTGACGGTCGGCCACGACCTGATGCTCGCGACCTCCATGAACAGCGACATCGTGCCCGGCGATGCCGCCCGGCTTGCGGCGTCGGCCGACGGGCGCTGGGTCACGTTCCTGGCGCCGACCGACGGGAGCATGGAGCTGTGGCGCGCCGCGACCGCCGGCGGCACGGTCGAGCGCCTGACCGAGGGCCGGCACTACGTCTCGTCCTTCGACCAGGTCGACCTCGGCCGGGGTCGGTCGCGAACGGCGTGGCTGCGCTCGTCGCCGACCGAGCTGAGCGACGTG
>JALYPW010000013.1 GCA_030856145.1 Chloroflexota bacterium
TCGGGGGGCTCGCGGTCCTCGTGCGGAGTCGCAGAGTCCGACCGATCGCCCTAGTCCTGATCGTGGCCGGCATCGGCACGATCGTCGGCCAGACGGTCGGTCCAGATCGGCCCGCCATGTTCCTTCACAAGACCGGATCGATGCGTCTTGTTCTCACGAGCCCGATCACGTTCGACGCGAGCGGCCCAGCCAGCTGTGGCTCGGCCGCCGACGGCAGCCAGGTCGTGGTCGACCCGGGGTCGTTCGGGATGGCCCGCGCCTCGGATGAGGCCGACTTCCACTACCCGTCCGTCACGATCGGCGATATGTACGACTACGCCGACCCGAACCGGCGCGACGACCACCTGAAGGTCTCGATCAGTGTCCAGCAGGCCCGGATTCCGGCTGACATCGACCCGAACGCCGCGCCTGGTGAGACGATCCACCGCTCGGACCGCGCGTCGATCCTGACCCTCGCGCCCGGCCACGCCGTTGCCGGCGGGTCGATCTCCTTCTCGAACCTGGCTCTCGGCGTTCGCCCGGACGCAGCGCGCCGAAGCGAACTCGTCGGCACGATCAGCTGGACCTGCGGCCCGGTCACACCTTTTCAAGGGACGGACGGGCCCCCGAGTGGCGGCGAGGAGATGCCCGAGGAGCTGCTGCCGACTGATGTCCCGGAGCCGAGCTGAGCGTGGGCGGCGGCGTGACCGACGAACCGACGAAGATGCCGGTGGCAGGGCGTCTCCGCCGAATGTCAACCAAGGCGCTCACGACGAACGAGACGGCCGCCATCCGGGCCCTGATGACCGCGGCCTTTGGAGACGATGAGGACGAGCGGATCGAGGACGCCGACTGGAGTCACGCCCTGGGCGGAACGCACGTCGTGCTGGACGTCGACGGACAGATCCTCGTCCACGCGGCGGTGGTCGAGCGCGAGCTGCTCGTCGCCGGGCGACCGCTCCGGACCGGCTACGTCGAGGCGGTCGCGACCGCTCCCGATCACCACGGGATGGGCCTCGGGACGCAGGTCATGGAGGCGATCAATGCGATCATCCGGGATCGATTCGAACTCGGTGCGCTCGGGACGGGCAGCCATCACTTCTATGAGCGGCTGGGCTGGCGGACGTGGCGCGGGCCGTCGTACGTCCGGACAACCGAGGGGGATCAACCGACACCCGACGATGACGGCTACATCCTCGTCCTGATAACCGAGACGACGCCGCCGATCGATCTCGACGATCCGATCAGTTGCGAGTGGCGACCAGGCGATGTCTGGTAGGGCTGGGCGAGACGATCCGCACGCCCGGAGGCTCGGATCCCGTGACGGATCAGTTGCGGTTCGGGCGCTCGGACCCGAAGAACTGCTCGAACGGGACCGGATCCGGGTACGCGTCGCGCCGGGTCCGGGGCGGGCGGGCCGCGATGGCCGACGCCAGCTCCCGGCCGGCCCGATCAATCCGCTCGACGAGCCTGCCGTCGGCCGGGATGCCGGCACTGCCCCAGTCGTCGGCCGCGGCATAGACGCCCGTGGCAACGGTCGCCGCGTTGAGGTAGGCGAACAGCGGCCGGAGCGCGTGCTCGAGGGCGAGCGAATGGCGAGCCGTCCCGCCGGTCGCGCCGATCAGCGTCGGCATGCCGGCCAGGCCGTCCCGTTCGACGACGTCGAAGAAGAGCTTGAACAGCCCACTGAACGAAGCGCTGAAGATCGGGCTGACAGCGATCAGGCCGTCGGCGCCGAGGACGCCGTCAATCACGGCCTGGAGCTTCGGGCTTGGGAAGCCGGTCAGCAGGTGGTTGGCCAGGTCCTGGGCGTGCTCCCGGAGCTCGACGACCTCGACGCGCGGCTCGACGCCGGCGTCGCGCAGGTGGCGCTCGGCCGCGACGGCCAGCCGGTTGGCGAGCAACCGGGTCGACGAGGGTTGGCCGAGTCCGGCGCTGACGACGACCAGCGAGCGCGCGGTGTCCGTCATGCCGGCACGGCCGTCGGGAGCGCCACCCGCGTCCCATCCGTCGCCGCAGCGGCGACCCGGGCCGCCGTGACCCGCGGGTGGACCGGTGCGTCCGGCACGTGGGCCGGCTTGAGCGCCGCGAACTCGCGTCGGAGGCCCGGAACCACCAGCTCGCCGAGCATCTCGATCTGCTCGAGCACGGTGGGCAATGGCAAACCGGCGTGGTCGACCAGGAACAATTGGCGCTGGTAGTCGCCAACGATGTCGCGGAAGGCCAGGGTTCGCTCGATCACCTGGTCGGGCGTGCCGACGGTGAGCGGGGTCTGGTCCATGAAGTCCTCGAGCGAGGGCCCGCCGCCGTAGACCGGGGCATGGTCGAAGTACGGCCGGAATTCGCGGATCGCGTCCTGCGAGTTCGCTCGCATGAAAACCTGCCCGCCCAGTCCGACGATCGCCTGGTCGGCCGGCCCGTGGCCGTAGTGTTCGAAGCGCCGCCGGTACAACTCGACCATCCGCTTGACGTGGTCCTGCGGCCAGAAGATGTTGTTGTGGAAGAAGCCGTCGCCGTAGTAGGCAGCCTGCTCGGCGATCTCGGGGCTCCGGATCGATCCGTGCCACACGAACGGCGGCACGCCGTCGAGGGGACGCGGCGTCGAGGTGAAGGCCGTCAGCGGCGTCCGGAACTTGCCCTCCCAGTCCACGACGTCCTCGCGCCACAGGCGGTGGAGGAGCGCGTAGTTCTCGTAGGCGAGCGGGATCCCGTTGCGGATGTCCTGGCCGAACCACGGGTAGACCG
>JALYPW010000033.1 GCA_030856145.1 Chloroflexota bacterium
GCGTCCATGGGCCTTGAGCTGGTCGAGGCCGAGTCAGCGTTCGGTGGGGAGCCGGCGCCGGGCGGCGGCGCACCGTTCGGGGCCGAGCCGCCGCTCGACGCGCGCAGGGTCGCCGAGCAGATCAGCACCCTGGTCGCCGAGATCGGGGTGAGCTCGGACCCGCGCCTCGCCGAGAAGGCCGAGGACCTGGTCGGCCTGCTCATGCAGTTCTACGGCGCGGGCCTGCGCCGGCTGCTCCAGCTGGCCGATGAGGCCCGCGTCCTCGATGGCCCTCTTCTCGACGGGATCGTCGCCGACGAGCTCGTCTCGAACATCCTGATCCTCCACGACCTCCACCCGGTCGATCTGCCGACCCGCGTCCAGGCCGCGCTCGATCGAGTCCGGCCGTACCTCGGCTCGCACGGCGGCGACGTCGAGATCCTGGGCATCGAGGGCGACGTCGTCCGTCTCCGGATGGAAGGCAGCTGCTCGACCTGCCCGTCGTCGACCGTCACGCTCAACTTCGCGATCGAGGAGGCGATCCTCAAGGCCGCCCCGGAGATCAGCCGGATCGAGGCCGAGAATGTCGAGGCCGGCCCGTCGGCGCCGCTCATCCAGCTCCAGCCGCGACCCGGCTCCGCGGCCGGAGCCGGCGACGAACCCGCCCTCGGCGGCCCGACCCGCTGGATCGCCCTGGACGAACACCTCGAGGTCCCGGCCGAGACCCCCGCGGCGCTCGAGGTCGGCGGCCTGTCGGTCGCGATCTTCCGGGCCGGCGCGGATCTCTTTGCCTATCGCGATCGGTGTCCGAACTGCCGCTCCCACGTCGCCGACGGTCGATTCCGCGAGACGGTCCTGACCTGCAAGGTATGCGGGCATGCCTTCGACGTCCGGCTCGCCGGGCGCTCGACCGACGACGGACCTCTCCATCTCGATCCGCTGCCGCTCCTCGTCGAGGCCGGCCAGGTCCGGATCGCCGTTCCGACCGGCGCGGCGTGACGGCGTGAGCGACTCGAGCACGGGCCACGACCACCCCGGCGACATGCCGTTCCCGCTCGAGATAGGGCCGCTGGACCAGACCCCGACGCCGTTCGCCCCGGCCGGCGTGCCGGTCCGCGGCCAGCTCGACGGCCTCGGCCGGTTCCTGGCGCCGCGCCGGGGCAGCACGCCGTCGGTTGACGGCCCGACCGTCGTCCCCGGCCTGAAGCGCTTCCTCGAGCCGCGCAAGCGGGCGATTCCCGGCGAGCGCTGCGAGTTCTGCGCCGAGGACATCCGGGAGCCGCACTCGCACGTGGTCAACGTCGAGAGCCGCAGCCTGATGTGCGCCTGTCGCGGCTGCTGGATGCTCTTCACCTCCGACGGCGCAGCCGGCGGACGCTACCGGGCGGTCCCCGAGGACACGATCCTCGACCCGGACTTCGTCCTGACCGACGGCCAGTGGGACTCCCTCCAGATCCCCGTCGGGATGGCGTTCTTCTTCCACCAGAGCGACGCGCCACCGGCCACGACCGGCCACCCCGTCGCGTTCTACCCAAGCCCGGCGGGCGCGACCGAATCGCTGCTCCCGCTCGATGTGTGGGATGAGCTCGTCGCCGCCAATCCAACCCTCGGCCGGATGCTGCCCGACGTCCAGGCGCTGCTCGTCCACCGGCCGCGCAACGGGGAGCCGCGCTGCTTCATCGTCCCGATCGATGCGTGCTACGCCCTCGTCGGCTCGATCCGCCGCTACTGGAAGGGCTTCGACGGCGGCGAGGAGGCGTGGCGCGAGATTGGCGCGTTCTTCGACGCCGTGGCCGAGCGGAGCCGGCCACCGGCGCGGACCGTCGGCGCGGCCGGCGCGACAACGGCCGTGGGCGCGACAACGGCCGTGGGCGCGGCCACCACGAGCCCGCGATGAGCGACCTCCGGTTCACGATCGTCGGGGCCCGGCCGGAGCCGTACGCGATGGCCCCCACTCTCATGGCCCGGGTCCGGATCACTGACGCGCTCGGCGGTCGGATCCACGCGGTCGGGATGAAGATCCAGGTCCAGGTCGAGGCCCAGCGCCGACACTACAGCCCGGCCGAGGAAGGCCGTCTGTATGAGCTGTTCGCCGAGCCCGTGCGCTGGGGCGACACCTTGCGAACGCTCCTCTGGACGCATCTCTCGGTGATGATCCCGGCCTTCGACGGCGAGACCGAGATCGACGTCCCGATCCCGTGCTCGTACGACTTCGACGTCGCGGCCGCGAAGTACTTCCACGCCCTCGACGACGGCGAGATCCCGCTCCTGTTCCAGTTCAGCGGCTCGGTGTTCGCCCACGGCCCCGGCGGCCTCGCGGTCGACCAGATCGCCTGGAACCAGGAAGCGGCGTATCGCCTCCCGGTCAAGGTCTGGCGTGAGCTGAAGAACCTGTACTTCCCCGATTCGGCCTGGATCCGGTTGCGCCGCGACAGCTTTGACGCCCTCCACCACTTCCGGGGCGCGGCCGCGGTCCGGACGTGGGACGAGACGGTCGAGCTGCTCCTCCGGCAGGCCGCGGCGGGTCGCCTGGCCGATCCTTCGACGGCCGTCGACGACGATCCGCCGTCGGCCCCGGTCCGGATCGTCGGCCGCGGGGCGGAGGTGGAGGTCGGATGAATCCGAAGGCCGACTCCTTCGCCGCCGCCCAGCGCATTGCCGACGCCGTGCTGTACGAGGGTTACCTGCTCTACCCGTACCACGCGTCGTCGTCGAAGAACCGGGTCCGCTTCCAGTTCGGAGTTGTCGTGCCGCGGGCCCATGGCGAGCTCGACCCGTCCGAGACGTGGCACCAGCAGACCGAGCTCCTGGTCGCGCCGTCCGGAGCAGGGGCGCCCCACGCGGACGACCCGCGCGTCACGATCCGGATCCGATTCCTCCAGCTTCAGGCACGGGCGGTCGAGGCCGTCGACCCGACCGCACCCGGTGGCTTCCGGGCCGTCCCGCTGCTGGCCGTCGGCGACGACGAGATCGTGGCCTGGGATGAGGCGATCGAGGGCGCCGTGGACATCGCCGAGGTCTCGCTCGCGGACCTGATCGCGGCGGGCGAGACGGGCCGTCCCGTTCCGTTCGCGATCGATGGCGGGCAGGACATCGAGGCGGTGGCCGATCCGGCCGGCACGTCCACGGGCCGGATCGTCCGGACACGCTGGCCGATCGACGGCCGGATTCTGCTCACCGCGACGCCCGTGGACGGCTTCATTCGCCTGGGCGTCCGGGTCGAGAACCTGACGGCGCCCATCGCCACCGCCAGCGCCGATGCGCCGGCGGCGAGCCGCGACGAGGCGCTTCGCCGCTCGCTCCTGGGTTGCCACACGCTCCTCTCGGTCGCGGGCGCCTCGTTCATCTCGCAGACCGATCCGCCGGCCGCGGCCGCATCTGCCGCGGCGGCCTGTCGGAACATCAAGGTCTGGCCCGTCCTCGTGGGCGAGGAGGGCTCGACCGATCTCGTCCTGTCGTCCCCGATCATCCTGTCGGACCACCCGGCGGTGGCGCCCGAGAGCCCGCGCGACCTGTTCGACGGGGCCGAGATCGACGAGATCCTGACCCTCCGGATCATGACCCTCAGCGACGAGGAGAAGCGCCAGGCCCGGGCGACGGACCCGCGGGCGCGGGCGATCATCGACGCCGCCGACGACATGCCACCCGAGATCCTCGACCGCCTACACGGGGCGATTCGCTACCTGCGCGGCGGCCCGGCCGGGCGCGAGGTCGACCGCTCCGCCGACTCCGAGGCCGACGTGCCGTACGTGCCCTTCGACCCGACCGCTGACCTCGAGTTCCCGACCCTTTCGACGCCCCAGACCGACGGCCCGCTGCCGGCATCGGTCTGGGAGCCACAGGCCCGAGTCGCGCCCGAGCTGAAGACCGCGACCGTCGGCAACCGCGAGATCTCGAAGGGCTCGTCCGTCCGCCTCGTGCCCGTCCGGCGAGCCGATGCGATGGACACGTTCCTGATCGGCCGCCTGGCCACGGTCGAGGCGATCTTCGAGAGCGTCGACGACGACCAGTTCGTCGCGGTCACGATCGACGACGACCCCGGCAACGACCT
>JALYPW010000042.1 GCA_030856145.1 Chloroflexota bacterium
AGGAGCGGCGAAAAGCCGTAGGTCGGAACATCGAGGGCAGCCGTGTGTTTGGCGTCGGTCGCGAACGGGACCATGAACGGCAACGGGACGCCGTCGGGGTCGTGGTCGACGATCGTCCGGGCCAGGAGGTCGTAGAACTCGCCCGTGGCCGCGGCCGCGACGGGCGGGGCGTGGATCACGAGGGCGACGTCGACGTGGGCCGCGAGATCGCCGAGCCGGCCGATGACGATCTCGCGCATGTCCTCCTCGGTCGTGCCCGGCAGCAGGCGGCAATCGAGCTCGATCGTGGCCTCGCCCGGGATCACGTTGTACTTCACCCCGGCGTGGACGATGTTCGGGCTGACCGTGTCGCGCAGGAGCGCCCGGATCACGCGGGCCGGCATCGGATCGCAGATCGCATCGAGGGCGGCCTCACCGAGCCGGGGGTCCTCGCTCGCGAGGGCGCGCAGGAGGCGCGCCTCCTCGCCGTCGAGCTGATCGGCGACCCCGCCCAGGAATGTCCGCATCACGTCGGTCGGGCGGGGGCCAGATTGGGTCGCGAGCCGGATGATCGCCTGGGCCGCCCGGACAGCGGCGTTGTCGTCGCGCGGCATCGAGCCGTGACCCCACGTTCCGCGGACGGTCAGGCGATAGACCGCATAGCCCTTCTCAGCGACGCCGATCGGATAGAACCGCCGCCCGCCGAACGTCGTCGCGACGGCGCCCGACTCGTTGATCGCGGCGGCCGCCTTGATCAGATCCGGCCGCTCCTGGACGATCCAGCCGATGCCGTTGAGCCCGCCCGCCTCCTCGTCGGCGGTGCTGGCGAAGAGGACATCCCGCGTCAGCCCAGGGATCGGGTCGCTGGCCGGGTCACGGCCGGCCGCTCGGGCCTCGGCCGCGAGCATCCGGACGACGGTCAGCTCCATCGCGAGGAGGTTCTTCATGTCGACCGCGCCACGGCCCCAGACGTAGCCGTCCGCGATGTCGCCGTCGAACGGGCCGTGGGTCCACAGGTCGGCCGGGGCCGGGACGACGTCGAGGTGGCTGAGCAGGAGGAGCGGCTCGCCGCCGGTCCCGTCGCCGCGAAGGCGAGCGAAGACCGAGCCGCGGCCCGGGACGATCTCGAGGATCTCCGGTTCCAGGCCGGCGTCGGCGAGTGCCGCGCCGATCCAGCGCGCCGCCCGGGTCTCGCCATCGGGCGCATCGGACGGGACCGGGTTGACCGACGGGATCCGGATCAGGTCGCGCAGGGTCTCGACCAGCTCGTCGCCGGCCCGAAGGCGGAGAGCCTCGTCGAGGGCGGCCGACGGGAGCGCAGGCGGGGGCGCCACGGGTCAGCCCGGACGGCCGGCGAGGGCGTTGAAGCCGAGGAGGGCGGCGATGATCCCGAGGACGAAGCCGCTCAGCACGATCGTGATCACCATGGCGAGCAGGATCCGGACGTAGCGCCGCTCCTCCCGCTCGGCGGCCGCCTGGTCCGGATCGCGCCCGCCGGGGATGTATGGCGTCGAGAGGCCGCGCTTCCGGGCGGCGACGTTGCGCTCGCTGTCGTACGCGACCGGATCGGGCGGCGGGGTCGTTGTCACCTCGACATCATCGCCGCGTCGACCGATCCGCGCATCGTCAGGAGGTCCGCAAGGGGCCGGTAGCCTCCGGCGGGTGGACATAGATGCGGCCGACGGTCGAGACGCCCGCCGGCTGCCCATCGAGCTCGGCGATGAAGCGCGCCTCGCCCGGGTCGGTCGCGGACGACCAGCGCAGCTCCTCGACCGACGTGCCGTCCTCGGGAGAGGTCCGGTTGACGATCGCGGCAATCAGCTCGAGATCCGCGTCGTCCGAGGAGGCGGGCCGGATCACGACGGTCATCCGGTCGCGTCGCGGAGGGGCGCCAGGCAGTCCCGGATCACGTCGTCGAGGCCGTCGCGGCCGAGGGCCGCGGGCATGCCGAGGACGATGTGGGTCGCGCCGGCAGCGATCAGTCCGCGCGCGGCCGTGACCGCCTCGCGCCGAGCCGCGGCGGTCGCTCCGGTCGAGACCTGGCCGACGACGTCGAACGCCGCAGGGT
>JALYPW010000059.1 GCA_030856145.1 Chloroflexota bacterium
TCGTCGGTCATCTCGTCGAAGTCGCGGCTGAACGTGCCCGCGCTCAGGTACTTCCAGCCGCCGTCGGGCAGGAGCGCCACGATCGTCCCGCTGGTCATCGTCTGCGCCTCGCGCGCCGCGGCCACGAGGACCGCCCCGCACGACGGCCCACCGAAGATCCCCTCGCGATCGACGAGGTCGCGGAGCGCGGCGATCGCGTCCTGGTTGCTGACGAGGTACTTCGCGTCGAGCATCGTCGGGTCCAGGATCTCGGGCACGAAGCCCTCGTCGAGCGAGCGCAGGCCCTGGACGTTGTCGCCCGGCAGCGGCTCGGCGGCGACGATCCGGACGCCCGGCTTCTCGCGCCGGAGGTACCGCCCGACACCCATCAGCGTGCCACTCGTGCCGAGCCCGGCGACGAACACGTCCACCTCCGGACAGTCGGCGAGGATCTCTGGACCGGTCGTCTCCTCGTGGGCCCGCGGGTTCGCGTCGTTGCCGTACTGATAGGGCATCACAAAGCGCGGATCCTTCGAGACGAGGTGCTTGGCGAGGGCGATCGACCCGTTCGAGCCCAGGTGGCCCGGCGAATCGATGACCTCGGCGCCGAACAGGGCGGCCATCTGGCGCCGCTCGTTGGTGACGTTGTCGGGCATCACGAGGGCGACCCGGTACCCCTTGCGCCGGCCGATCATCGCCAGGGCGATCCCGGTATTGCCGGACGTCGGCTCGAGGATGATCGAGCCCTCGCGGAGCAGGCCGCGCTCCTCGAGATCCTCGATCAGGTACTTCGCGACGCGATCCTTGACCGAGCCGGTCGGGTTGACCATCTCGAGCTTGGCGAAGATCCGGACCGCCGGGTTCGGCGACATGCGCGGGATCTCGACGAGCGGCGTGTGGCCGATCGCGTCGAGGAGCGAGTCGTAGCGGCCGCCGTGCGGGGCGAGCTCCGCGTGGGCATGGGCATGGTCGTGGTCCTGGCGACCGGCATCGTCAGGTTCGGCGGCGCGGACCACGACCGGGCGTGGCAGGGCCATCGGTCAGGCCGTCGCGCCGCCGGCCATCGCCGGCAGGAGGCGGACCTCGTCGCGTTCGGCGACGGCCGTTGCCAGCCCGTCGAGGTAGCGCACGTCCTGGCCGTTGACGTAGACGTTGACGAACCGATTGAGCTCGCCCGCCTCGGTTAGAAGCTGGCTCTTCAGGCCCGGATAGGCGGCCGTCAACGCCTCGACGACCGCGCCCACCGTCGCCCCGCTCAGCTCGACCTCCTTGTTGCCCCCGACCTGGGGACGAAGGACGGTCGGGATCTTGACGACGCTCACGCGGGACCTCCGAGAACGAACGGCTGCTCGGCGGCAGGGGCCGAGAAGGACGGGATGGCGAGCGGACGACCCTCGGCCCGGGCGGCGACCGCCTCGGTCGAGCAGACCGGGCAGGCCGGGTCGCGCCGGAGCTTCAGCTCGGTGAAGGACGTGTCGAGGGCATCGAACAGGAGGAGGCGGCCGCTGAGCGTGTCACCGATCCCGAGGAGGACCTTGATCGCCTCGTTGGCCTGGAGCATGCCCATGATCCCGGGCACGACGCCGAGGACGCCGGCCACGGAGCAACCCGGCGCGAGCTCGGGCGGCGGCGGGGTCGGGTAGAGGCAGCGGTAGCACGGCCCTTCGTACGGGATGAAGGTAGTGAGCTGGCCCTCGAACCGGAACACCGAGGCATGGATGACCGGGATGTTCCTGGCGACGGCAGCGTCGTTGAGCAGGTAGCGGGTCTCGAACGTGTCGGTCCCGTCGATGATCACGTCGTAGCCGGCGATGATCCGGTCGACGTTCTCGGCCACGAGCATCTCCTCGTGGGGGATGACGTTCACGTCCGGGTTCAGGGCGTTGATCGTCTTGCGCGCCGATTCGACCTTGCGCTCGCCGATCCGGTCGTTCGTGTGCAGGATCTGGCGCTGGAGATTCGAGAGATCGACGACGTCGAAGTCGACGATGCCGATCGTGCCGACGCCGGCGGCCGCGAGATAGAGAGCTGAAGGGGAGCCGAGACCGCCGGCGCCGATGAACAGGGCCTTCGATCCGAGGAGCCGCTCCTGGCCGGCCGAGCCGACCTCCGGGATCAGGAGGTGGCGGCTGTAGCGCTGCTTCTGCTCCGGGCTGAGGACGACCGGCTTGTCCCACGCGAGACCGGCCGACTTCCAGCCCTGGAACCCGCCGCTCATCGAGGCGACGTTCGTGTAGCCGAGCTGCTCGAGGGTCTGGGCGGCGAAGAGGCTGCGGACGCCGCCGGCGCAGTAGAGAACGACGGGCGCGTCGCGATCGGCGACGGCCGCCTCGACCTGCTGCTCGACATAGCTCTTGCTGATGTGGATGGCGCCGGGCAGATGACCCTGCTCCCACTCACTGTCCTCGCGGACATCGATGACGGTCGCGCCGCCCTCGGGCAGGGCGTCGACCTCGGAGGGCGAGAGTTCGCGGATCTGCGCCCGGGCCTCGCGGAGGAGGTCGGCGTAGGTTCGTGGCATGGGTGGTGGGTGCTCCGGTTTGCGACGGGCTGCCGGCTGGTGACACGGCAGGGCGGACGGAAAGGCGGGTGGTCAGGTCGCTGCCGGCTCAGGCCGGCCGGCGACACTCGCAGCGGTCCACGCAGACGATCGTCATGCGGGCGAATCCTCGGGGCGCTGGCGTCGCGGAGCTCCGCCGGGAACCTCGGAGAGCACGTGCCGTCACGCCGTCACGCCGTCACGCCGCCCGTCGAGGCTTCGGCATCCTCGGTCTCGGCCAGCGCCTTGTGGAGCGTGTCATGGCTGAGCATCGCGCACTTCAGGCGGGCCGGGCTGATGTCGATCCCGAGCAGGTCGAGGAGGTCGTCGGCCCGGAAGGCGGCGACGTCGGCCACGGGCTTGCCCTTGATCTCATCGGTCAGAAGCGACGCGCTGGCCTGGCTGATCGCGCAGCCTCGACCGGTGAACCCGACCCGCTCCACGACGCCGCCAGCGATCCCGAGCTGCATCGTGATCCGGTCGCCGCACAGCGGGTTGCTGCCCTCGAAGGACGCGGTCGGCTCATCGATGACCCCGAAGTTGTGGGGCCGCCGATAGTGCTCGAGGATGTAGTCGCGGTAGAGGTCGTCCATCGAATCCGTGTGCTGCGCGCGCCCGGGTCAATCCCGAGTCATTTCATCGGGATTGATGCTAGGGCCGCGCTCGTGCGTCGTCAATCAGCCGACCACGCGCCATCGCGTTCAGCGAGGCGATGGAGCACGCTCGAGCCTGCGGGAGATTGAACGTCCGGCGCTCGCGACGGATATGGTCTTGTGATGCTGTCCCCGCGGATCCATCCTCGTGCCGGCAGCCTTGCCGCGATCGTCGCGCTCGGGCTTGCGCTCGCCAGTTGCGGAAACCTTCCAGCGCCGACTGATGGCGTCCAGCCAACGAGCGACCCCGCCGCGACGGCCAGTGAGACACAGGAGG
>JALYPW010000080.1 GCA_030856145.1 Chloroflexota bacterium
ATCTGTGCGATCGAGGACGCGCTCCGATGGCGCCGGATGGCCTGACCGCCAGGGTCAGGACGGGGTGGCGGTCGCGAGAGCCACCGCGTCGGCCATCGAGAGACGCCGGCCGGCCGCCAGCTCCTTGTCGATCTGCGCCGGATCGGCCGACCCGTTCAGGCGGGCGATCCAGTCATCGTGCTCGATCTGCTCGGCCCGGACCATCGGGCTGCGGGCGATCTCGCGGAGGGTTGACGCGGCCCCAAGGAGGCGCGCCGCTCGATCGGGATCGCCGCGGACGATGAACGCGAAGGCGATGCTCTCGAGCTGGTGCGCGACCGCGCCGCGGTGGCCGGTCCGGACCCAGCGCCCGATCGAAACGCGATACAGCGCGAGCGCCTCGTCGATGTCGCCGGCGCGCCGCACGACATGGGCCATCTCGCTCCGGCAGGCGTCCCCGAGCCGCTCGTCGCCGATCTCCGCGAACCGGTCGATGCCTTCCTGGAGCCATGTCCGGGCCTCGTCGAAGCGGCCGCTCCTCGCGAGAAGATTGCCCAGGCCCATGGCCATCAACGCAATGACGTGGGGGTTGCCGCTTCGGCGGGCGGCCTCGGTGCCGGTCGCCATCAGCTCCTCGTCCCCGGCCGGACCGACGGAGGCGAGGCTGACCGCGACGCCCGACGCGGCGAAGGCGATCGAGAACCAGTCACCGACGAGGGTGGCCTGACGGACGACCTCGCCGAGCCAGCCGTGAATGTCGCCCCGTGCACCGGTGAAGATCCGCGAGGTCGTGTGGCCGAGCAGCGCGTCGATCATGGCCCGTGGATCGCCGAGCTCCTGGGCGATCGGGACCGCTTGCTCGGCCCACCCCAAAGCGACGTCCGCCCCGCCCGAGAGCGACCATTTCGTCGCCGCCTTGCCGAGGAGACGAACGGCCAGGATGCGCTGATCCCGCGTCGGCTCCGGCGGCCCGGCCAGGATCGACCGCGCCGCCGAGACGGCGGCGAGGACGCGCGCCTGGTTGTCCGGCGAGGGCACGCGGGCGACCCAGTAGTCGAGCAGGGCGAGGCCCATCCGGATGGCCGTCTCCGGCTCCGATTCAAGGGCCCACTCCAGGGCGGCGCCGAGGTTCTCGATCTCGCCATCGAGTCGATCGAGCCAGTCGGCCATCGCGGGGCCGCGGAGCTCGGGTGCGGCCGCGTCGGCCATTGCCGCGAAGAACCACAGGTGGCGACTCGAGACGTCGCCGGCCTCGCCGCTCCGGATCAGCTGCTCCCGCGCGTACTGGCGGATGGTCTCGAGCATCCGGTAGCGGGTTGTCGTCGCGCCGCGCTCGACGATCACGAGCGAGCGGTCGACCAGGCGGGTCAGCCCATCGAGCGCGTCCATCGCTCCATCTGCCACGTCGGGATCGCCCGCCACGCGAGCGGCGGCGGGCACCGTCCAGCCGCCGACGAAGATCGACAGACGACGAAGGAGGCGCCGATCGTCGTCGGTCAGGAGATCCCAGCTCCAGTCGATCAGGGCGTGGAGCGTCTGCTGGCGCGGTACGGCGGTCCGGCGCCCGCCGGTCAGGAGCCGGAACCGGTCGCCGAGACCGCTCGCGATCTCCTCCGGCGACATCGCCGAGACGCGGCCGGCGGCGAGCTCGATCGCAAGCGGGATGCCGTCGAGCCGGCGACAGATGTCCGCGACGGCATCGACATTGGCGCTCGTGACCGCGAACGACGGCAGGACGGCGCCGGCCCGGGCGGCGAAGAGCTGGACCGCCTCGGTCGCCTCTGCCTCGGCGAGATCGACCGGCGCGGACCCGGCACGCTCGGCGTGGGGCGCCCCGAGCGGGCAGCTCAGCGAGGGCACCTGGACGACCGCCTCGCCGGGCACTGCGAGCGCCTCGCGGCTCGTCGCCAGGATGCGCAGACCGGGCGCGACGCCGAGGAGCCGCTCCGCAACTCGGGCGACACCGTCGATCAGGTGCTCGGCATTGTCGAGGACGAGCAGGAGGTCCTTGGTCGCGAGGAAGTCGGCGACGACGTCCAGGGCGGGCCGGCCCGGCAGCTCGCCGACGCCGAGGGCCCGGGCGATCTCGGGCCCGATCTCGCCCGGGTCACCGAGCGACGCGAGCTCAGCCAGCCAGACCCCGTCGTCGAAGCGCGAGGCGGCCCGGCCGGCCACCTCGATCATCAGCCGTGTCTTGCCCGTCCCTCCGGTCCCGATCAGGGTCACGAGCCGGGATCGCTCGAGCAGACGATCGACGTCGACGAGCTCACGCTCGCGCCCGACGAATGAGGTCAGCGGAACCGGCAGGTTCGAACGCCTGGTGCTCAGCGACCGGAGCGGCGGGAAGTCGCCCGGCAGATCGGCAACGGCGACCTGGAACACCTGCTCCGGCCGGTCGAGGTCGCGCAGCCGGTGCGAACCGAGGTCGAGCAGCTCCACGCCGGTCGGACGACCCTCCCGGGCGAGCATCGCGGCCATCGCCGACAGGAGAATCTGGCCGCCGTGGCCGATCGCCAGGATCCGTGCGTCGCGGTTCAGCGCCTGGCCGAAGAAGTCGCCCTCGCGCGACTCGGCCGTCCCCGTGTGGAGCGCCATCCGCACGCGGAGCGGGCCGGTCTGGCCCCAGCTGGTGTCGCGCAGGGAGCGCTGGGCCAGGATCGCGGCTTCGAGCGCGTCCGCCGGCCGGTCGAAGACCGCGAGCATGCCGTCGCCCATCGTCTTGACGACGACGCCGCCGCTCGTCGTGATCGCGGAACGGAGCAGCTCGTCGTGGATGGCGAGGGCGACGCCCATCGCGTCGGCATGCTCCTCCCACAGCCTGGTGCTGCCGGCGATGTCGGTGAGCAGAAACGTCGAGAGTCGGGCGTCGGCCCGCGCGACGGCCTCCCCGGGGCCCGCGGACGGAAGTTCGTGCGGGGCGGCCACGTCAGGCGCGGTGGCGATCGACGAAGCGGCCGATCCGACCGAGCGCGTCCTCGAGCTGCTCGTACGAGGTGGCGTAGCACGCCCGGACGTGGCCCTCGCCGCTCGGGCCGAATGCCGAACCGGGAATGACCGCGACTCGTTCCGCCTCGAGCAGGCCCCGGGCGAACGCCTCCGACGAGAGCCCGGTCGCGGACGTGACGTCGGGGAAGGCGTAGAAGGCGCCGAGCGGCTCGAAGGTCCGGAGGCCCATCGCGTTGAAGCCGTCCACCACGAGGCGCCGCCGCCGGTCGTACTCGACCCGCATCCGCTCGACGTCCACCTCGCCGCCGACGATCGCCTCGAGCGCGGCGTCCTGGGCGGTCGTCGGCGCGGACATGATCCCGTACTGGTGGACCTTCACGATCCCCTCCAGGATCGCCGCCGGCGCCGCCAGGTAGCCGACTCGCCAGCCGGTCATCGCGTACGCCTTCGAGAAGCCGCCCATCAGGATCGTCCGGTCCTTCATCCCGGGCAGGGCGCTGAACGCCCGGTGGCGGTACGAGCCGTAGGCGAGCCGGTCGTAGATCTCGTCGCTGTAGACGAGCAGGTCGTGGCGCTCGGCAATCCTGGCCAGCTCGTCCTGGACCGCGTCGGGCAGGACGGCCCCGGTCGGGTTGCACGGGTAACCGAGGAACAGCGCCTTCGTCAGGGGCGTGATCGCGGCCTCGACGGCGGCCGGATCGAGGGCGAAGTCATCCTCGAGCCGGGTCGCGACGTGGACGACCGAGCCGCCGGCGAAGATCACCGCCGGCTCGTAGGCGACGTACGACGGCTCGTGGAGGATCACCTCGTCGCCGGGGTCGCAGGTGGCCCGCAGGGCGAGGTCCACGGCCTCCGACGCGCCAACCGTGATCAGGAGCTCGGTCGTCGGGTCGTAGGCGACGCCGTAGCGGCGCTCGAGATGGGCCGCCAGGGCCCGGCGCAACTCGATCGTCCCGTAGTTACTCGTGTAGTGGGTCCGTCCAGCATGGAGCGAGCGGACGCCGGCGGCCACGATCCGCTCGGGCGTGTCGAAATCGGGCTCCCCCACCCCGAGGCTGATCACGTCGTCCATCGTGGCGAGGATGTCGAAGAACCGCCGGATGCCGGACGGCGGCACGGCCCGGACGCGCTCGGCGAGCGCCCGCTCGATGAGCGGCTTGCGGGGGGCCTCGGCCGTCATGATGGGAACTCCTCGGGATGGTCGCGGATGTACGAGGCCTTGGCGGGCTCACTCGGCAGGAGCTTGAACCAGGCGTCATCGAATGCCTCGACACGAGCTTCGGTGATGCCCTCAGCGACGACTGTTGCGGCCGCGTCCGCGTGGGCGGCGAGTCCGAGGAG
>JALYPW010000084.1 GCA_030856145.1 Chloroflexota bacterium
GATCCGGGCCCTCCGCACCGGCCGCCGGCTGGCCCTCGCCGCGGTCTTCGAGGCCGAGTTCGGCCAGCGCACCGCCGACGCGATCCTCGAGCGCCACCTGGCCGAGATCGAGGGCGACGCGCGCGCCGCCGAGCTGGCCCGCAGCCTCGTCGCCAACGTCCTCGCCCACCGCGACACGATCGACGCGATGATCAGCCGGACGGCGCCGCAATATCCGGTCAGCACCCTCGCCCCGATGGACCGCGCATTGCTCCGTAGCGCCATCGGTGAAGTGCTACACTCGCCGACGCCGGCCCGGGTGGCGATCGCCGAGTGGGTCGAGCTATCCCGCAGCTACAGTGGAGACCCGATGCGGCGCCTGATGAATGGCGTTCTCGGGCGGATTTCCAGCACGGTCGACCGGCCGTCGGCTTCCTAGCTCCGAGGAGGGAGTTCCCAGTGTCCACCACGTACGAGCGCCTCAAGAAGCTCGTTGTCGAGCAGCTCGGCGTCGAAGAGGACGAGGTCAAGCCCGAGGCTTCCTTCGTCGACGACCTCAACGCCGATTCGCTGGACCTGGTCGAACTGATCATGTCCCTCGAAGAGGAGTTCGGCACCGAGATCTCCGACGAGGACGCCGAGAAGATCCGGACCGTCCAGGACGCCGTCGACTACATCGACGAGCGGTCCACCTAGGACCGCCCCGACCCGCCGATCGTGCGACCCGCCGCCGCGCTCGCCGAGCGGCTGGGCCTCCTCGTCGGCGACCCGGACCTGCTCGAGCAGGCGCTCGTCCACACCAGCTGGCTGCACGAGCATCCCGACGCGGCCGCCGGCCACAACGAGCGCCTCGAGTTCCTCGGCGACGCCGTCGTCAACCTCGCGATCTCCGAAGCCCTGTTCGCGGCCCATCCCGCCGATGACGAGGGCATGCTGAGCGCCCGCCGGGCTGTGATCGTGTCGACCGTCGGCCTTGCCCGGATCGCCAACCGGATCGACCTCGGGACCTCGTTGTTCCTCGGCGAGGGAGAGTCCCAGCGCGGCGGCCGGCGCCGGCCGTCGATCCTCGCCTCGGCCTTCGAGGCCCTTGCCGGCGCCCTCTACCTCGACCTCGGCTACGACGCGACACGTGACTGGCTGCTCGTTCTCGCCGAGCCGGAGATCGCGATGGACACCCCGGCCTCGACCCTGAAGAGCCCGAAGAGCCGCCTCCAGGAGTTCACCCAGCGCGAGACCGGGGCACGGCCCGAGTACCTCGTTGTCGACGCGACGGGGCCGGATCACGAGAAGCTGTTCCAGATCGAGGTCCGCGTTGGCGGCCGCTCGCTGGGTGTCGGCAGCGGCCCGTCGCGCCGGATCGCGGAGACCGCCGCCGCCACGCGGGCGATCGAGATGCTCCGGGCCGAGAACGGCGGTCGGGGCGATCGGCCGGCGGCAGGCCTCGCCGCAGGTCCGGCGGCAGGTCTCGCAGCAGGGCCCACGGCAGGGGCCTCCGCCGACCTCGCGGCGGACCGCCCCGGATGAGCGCGCCGGCCCGCCTCCTCGCCCTTCGCCTCCAGGGCTTCAAGTCGTTCGCCGAGCGGACCGTCGTCGAGTTCGGACCCGGGATCAGCGCGGTCGTCGGGCCGAACGGGTCGGGCAAGAGCAACCTGGCCGACGCGCTCCGCTGGTCGCTCGGAGAGCAGGGCCGGGCCCTCCGCAGCCGCAAGTCCGAGGACGTGATCTTCGCCGGCTCCGAGAAGCGCAAGGCCCTCGGCATGGCCGACGTGACGCTCGTCCTCGACAACGCCGACGGGCTCCTGCCCGTGGACTTCAGCGTCCTCGAGCTCGGCCGGCGCCTGTATCGGAGCGGCGAGAACGACTATCTCCTGAACAAGCAGCGGATCCGGCTGCGCGATCTCGTGGACCTGCTCGACGGCGCTCACCTCGCCGACAACGCGTTCCTGTTCATCGGCCAGGGCATGGTCGACCAGGCGCTCGCCCTGCGCCCCGAGGAGCGCCGGCCGCTCTTCGAGGAGGTGGCCGGGGTCCGTCGCCACGAGCGCCGCCGGCGCAAGGCCGAAGCCCAGCTCGCCGAGTCCGAGACGAACCTCGCCCGTGTCGAGGACATCGTCGCCGAGCTCCGGCCCCAGGCCCGCCGGCTCGCGGCCCAGGCCGAGCAGCAGTCCACCCGGTTGTCGGC
>JALYPW010000107.1 GCA_030856145.1 Chloroflexota bacterium
GACGTCCGGCCAGGTCGTCCACGATGCACCGGCCGGCCAGCGATCCATCGACCTGCCGATCGATCTGCCCACCGATCTGTCCGCCACTCCACCTGGAGGCCACTCGTGACGGCTGCGATCGATCTCGTCGGGGACGTCGGCGAGGTCCTCGTCAGCGAGGCGGAGATCGCCGCCAAGGTCAATGAGCTCGGGGCCCGGATCGCGGCCGACCACGGCGATCGGCCGCTGACCCTCGTCTCGGTCCTGAAGGGCTCGCTGCCATTCATGGCCGACCTGATGCGGGCGATCCCGATCCCGGTCCGGATCGACCTGATGGAAGTCTCGTCGTACGGGGGCGCCTCGACCGAGTCGTCGGGTCTCGTCCGGATCCTCAAGGACCTGTCCGCCTCGATCGAGGGCGAGGACGTCCTGATCGTCGAAGACATCATCGACACCGGCCTGACCCTGAACTATCTCGTCCGCTACCTGCGCGGCAAGAACCCCCGCTCGCTCCGGATCTGCACCTTGCTCGACAAGCCGGCCAGGCGCCTGGTGGACATTCCGGTGGACTATGTCGGCTTCACGATCCCAGACCAGTTCGTGGTCGGCTACGGCCTCGACTACGGCGAGTTTTACCGGAACCTCCGCTTCGTGGGCGTCCTTCGCCCCGAGGTCTACAGCAACCCCGAATGACGATGCAGCGACGCCCGATGGGCAACGGCCGGCGCCTCGCTGCCCTGGCTGCGATCGTGATCGCCGGCGCCTGCTTCCTGCCGTGGTGGCAGTCGGCGTCGGACAGCGGCCTGCCTGCCCTGTCGGGCAACGCCTTCGACGGCAGCGGCGTGATCGTCTTCTTCGTCGGCCTCGCCGTCGTCGCCCTGCTGGCCCTGCCGTACGCGGCCGGCGATGTGCCGGTCGGGCTCGATCGGTCGCTCAGCTTCCTGATCCTGACCGTCGTCGGCTGGCTTGCCCTCGCGATCCGGGCCGTGGATCTCGCGACCACGAACCTCGACGCGATCCTGCCCCAGCGGGCGTACGGGCTGTGGCTGGCGGCCGTTGGGCTGGCCCTGCTGAGTCGCGCCGTCTACGACATCTCGCGCGAGCGGCGCTGGTAAGGGGCCCCGGTTCCGCCTGCCGCCGCCGTCCCGGGCACGATCGCGCCGCTGACGTGGCTCGCGGCCGGCGACAGGACGAACGCCCCGAGCCGTCCGACCTCGTCGGGCTCGCCGTACCGGCCGAGCGACGCAGACGGGCTTGACATCGGCCCGCCGCATGCCACGCTCCGGGCGTGCGACAGGACCCACCGCCGGCACCTCACGTAGCGCCGGTCCACACCGATGAGGGGCGGTCGTCGGCGGCGATTCTGCCGGCGGCGGTCCTCGTCGCGGTCATCGCGTTCAGCGTCCTCGGTCGGCTTGTCCCCGGCGACGATCCCGCCGATCCCGCCGCCGGCCGCGACGCCGAGGCGTCCGGGAGGTCCGGTGCGGACGGCGGTGCCCGCCGCACGCAACTCACTGGCCCTCGGCTCCTGGACCCCGTCGCGGACGTCCTGTGGCTCCGCGCCACCGAGATTGCGACCCGCGGCGTGGTGGGCCCGGGCGTTGCCGTGGTCGAGGCGGTCGTCGTGGCGGACGGCGCGCTGCTCGGCAAGGCGACCTTCGACGTGGACGCCTCCGGCCGATTTCAGGGCGTCGTGGCGATCACGCCGCCGGCGGAGCGGACGGCCGCCCGGCTCGAGGTCCGCGACCCAGGTCCGACGGGCCCCCCGATGGCCGAGGTCGGGTTCTTTGTGGAGGCCGGTTCCGCGGTGCTGATCCGGGACGCGTCGAATCTGCGGGCGCGCCCCGGGGAGACCACCATGCTCGACGTGCTCGTTTACGAGCCGCTGCACGAGATCCGCGCACTCGTCACGAGCCCCAGCGGCACGCTGATCGCGGAGGCGACCGCGCCGGCAACGCCGCGCGATGTTCGAATCAACGGGGCGCCAGCCACGCTCATGTTGCGGATCGCCGTTCCGGCCGACGTCCGCCCGACCCTCGCCCGGCTGCACGTCCTGGGGCTCGACCGGCCAGGGCACGAGATCGCCCACGTCGACGCGAACCTCCGGATCGAATCCCGCGAGTGACCGCGCTCGCCCTCGGCATCCCTGCAGAGCGGGGCCGGGTCAGCCGCCGAGGTACGCCCTCTTGACCTCCGGGTTCCGGGCGAGAGCCTTGGCGGCGTCCGCGAGGACGATCTCGCCGGTCTGCATGATGTAGCCGCGCTGCGCGATCGCGAGCGCCATCAGGGCGTTCTGCTCCACGAGCAGGACCGTCGTCCCCTGCGCGTTGATGTCGCGGACGATGTCGAAGATCTGCTCCACGAGGATCGGGGCGAGACCCATCGACGGCTCGTCGAGCAGGATCAGCTTCGGTCGCGCCATCAGCGCCCGGCCGATCGCCAGCATCTGCTGCTCGCCGCCGGACAGTGTTCCGCCGAGTTGTGCGCGCCTCTCCCTCAGGCGGGGGAACAGCGTGAAGACGCGTTCAAAGTCGGCGACGAGCTCTGGACCCTTCTCGCGGACGAACGCGCCCATCTCGAGGTTCTCGCGAACGCTCATCCGCGGGAAGATGCGTCGCCCCTCGGGCGACTGGCTGATGCCGAGCGTGACGATCTCGTGCGACGGGACGCCATCGATCCGTGCGCCGTTGAAGTGGACCTCGCCCTGGCGTGGGCGGAGGAGCCCGCTGATCGTCTTGAGGGTCGTCGACTTGCCGGCCCCGTTGGCGCCGATCAGGGTCACGATCTCGCCCGGCTCGACGGTCAGCGAGACGCCCTTCAGAGCGTGGATGTTGCCGTAATAGGCGTGCACGTCCCGGAGCTCGAGGAGCGCCATCTCAGGCCTCCGCGTCCGTCTGCGCCTCGGCCGCGCCGCGACCGAGATACGCTTCGATGACGCGTGGATCGGAGCGGACCTGCGCGGGCGAGCCTTCCGAGATCTTCTCGCCGTGGTCCAGGACAGTGACCTGGTCGCTGATCCCCATCACCACCTTCATGTCGTGCTCGATGAGCAGCACAGTGAGCCCGAGATCGGTCCGGATCTGGCGCACGAAGTCCGTCAGGCGCTGGGTCTCCTCCGGGTTCATCCCGGCCGTCGGCTCGTCGAGCAGCAGCAGCTTCGGCTGCGTGGCGAGCGCGCGCGCGATCTCGAGTCGGCGCTGATCGCCGTACGGCAGGTTCCGCGCGAGGGTCGTCGCCCGCCGCCGCAGGCCAACGAGGTCGAGCAGGGAGTAGGCTCGCTCGAGCGCCTCCGCCTCCTCGCGGAGGATCGACGGTGGCCGCAGGATCGCCTCCCACCAGCGGCCCTTCAGCCGGTGATGGAGCCCGACGAGCACGTTGTCCTCGGCGCTCATGTTGCCGAACAGCCGGATGTTCTGGAACGTCCGCCCGATCCCCAGCCGGACGACCTCGTGCGGCTTGAGCCCGGTGAGCTCTTTGCCGTCGAACCGGATCGAGCCCGTCGTGGGGACGTACAGACCGGTGATCATGTTGAAGAAGGTCGTCTTGCCGGCGCCGTTCGGTCCGATCAGGCTGGCGATCGCGCCGCGCGGAATGGTGAAGTCCACCTCGCTCACGGCGACGAGGCCGCCGAACCGCTTGGTGCAGTCCTGGGCGACGAGCAGGTCACCTGCCGGCGCGTCGCGCTCGGACGACGCCGTCACGGGGGCCGTCATCGAGTGTCCACCGGGTGGTCCTCGTCGCGCGCCGTCTCCGGCGGCGTGTCGGCCCGCAGCGCTGCCTCCGCCCCGGATGGCGGGTCCACCTCCGCGCCTGCCTCCTCGGCCAGCGCCAGCTGGTCGGCCGACCCGGCGGTCACCTCCGCAGCCACGCCGATGCCGTGCATCTCCGCCTTGGCGGCGTCGACCGGGAAGAGGCCCTCCGGCCGTTTGACCATCATGATCGCCAGAATGACCCCGAAGATCAGGTAGTTGTAGGTCACGAGGTTGAAATCGCTGAGGAGCTCGATGCCAATCGAGGCGCCGAGCGCGTTGACGGGCGGGTTGAGGTACTGCCCCGCCCAGGCGAGCAGCGTGAAGTTGACGTACTGAACAGCGAATGCCCCGATCACCACCCCACGGAGCGATCCGATCCCGCCGAGGATGATGATCACGACGACGATGATCGACACCGCGAAGTTGAAGCTCTCGGCAAAGATCGCGGTCTGGTAGGCGCCGGTGAAGGCGCCGGCGAACCCGGAGAAGCTTGCTCCGAGCGAGAACGCGAGGAGCTTCGTGGTGACCGTGTTGATGCCCATCGCGGCCGCCGCGGTCTCGTCCTCCCGGATCGCCATCCACGCCCGCCCGAGCTTCGAGTCCCGGAGCCGGGCGCAGATCAGGTAGGTCAGGATCAGCAGAGCAAGGATGAGGTAGAACGAGAAGATCGCGTTCTGGTTCGAGAAGATCAGCTGTTCGCCCCATGGACCGGCGATTGGTATTGTTGGCGGGTCGATCGGATTGATGCCGACGTTGCCGCCGGTCAGGTTGGCGTTCGGGCCAATCAGGACGGCCCCGCCGAGGATCGCGGGTAGCACGAGCGTGAAATCACCGAGGTTGCGGAACACCAGGCGGACGATCTCGCCGAACCCGAGGGTCACGATCGCGAGGTAGTCGCCGCGCAGCCGCAGCGTCGGCGCGCCGAGCAGGATGCCGGACACCGAGGCTGCCGCGACCGCAACCCACACGACGATCCACCAGGTGATGTGGATGCCGAAGTGGGACGACGCGAGGAACGCCGTCGTGTACGCCCCGATGGCGTAGAACGCCACGTACCCGAGGTCCAACAGCCCGGCGAAGCCCATGACGATGTTGAGCCCGAGCGCGAGGATCGCGAACGTGGCACACACGATGAGCACGGACGTGCCGGGCCACGGGAGGAACGGGACGGCGGCCTCGAGGCTGCGGAAGACGATCGGGTAGACGACCGCCAGCACGAGCAGGCCGACGATGATGATCTTGTCGCGCCGCCGGCGGTCGATGCCCCGGCTGCGATCGCCCGGGCTCCGGCCCGTCACGGTGGCCATCAGGCGCGCTCCGATGCGCGTTCCGCGAGCAGGCCGGTCGGTCGGAAGATCAGGACGAGGATCAGGATCGAGAACACGATCACGCTGGTCCACTTCGCCTCGAGGAACCGGTCCGAGAGGGCGCCGATCAGCCCGATGGCGATGCCGCCGAGCGTCGCTCCGGTGAGGTTTCCGATGCCGCCGAGGACGGCCGCGGTGAACGACAGCAGGCCGAACTGGAAGCCGAGCAGGAAGAACGTCTGGCCGTAGTACAGCGCGACGACCATCCCGGCTGCGCCGGCAAGCGCCCCGGCGATCAGGAACGTCAGCGAGATCGTCCGGTTGACGTCGATGCCCATGAGCCCCGCGGCGTCACGATCCTGCGCCGTTGCCCGCATCGCCTTGCCCTGCCGTGTCCCGGCGACGAACCAGCGAAGCAGGAGAAGCAGCGGGATCGTCACCGCAAACACCATGACCTCGTCCATCCCGAACCACGTGGCTCCGCTCGGGAACGAGACCAGGTCGGTCCGCGGCAGGACCGGCTCAACCGCCCGCTGCGATGGCCCGAGCAGGACCAGCCCGACGTTCTGGAGGATGAACGACATGCCGATCGCGCTGATCAGCGGCGCCAGCCGTGGCGCATTCCTGAGCGGCCGGTAGGCCGCCCGCTCGATGCTGGCGTTGATGGCGGCGGTGAGCAGCATGATGAGCGGCAGGGACGCGAGCGTCAGCACGAGCGCGAGGCCGCTGCCAACCGGGATCCCGAGCGTGCCGGTGATGATCTCGAGCGCGAAGTAGGTGAAGGCCGTGCCGAGCATGAACACGTCGGCATGGGCGAAGTTGATGAGCTCCAGGATCCCGTAGACAAGCGTGTAGCCGATCGCGATCAGGGCGATGATCAGGCCGTTCGTCAGCCCGATCGTGAGCGCCTTGACGAGCTCCTCCAAGGATCTCTCCTACGCGTTCGTTACGGTGTGGATAAGGACGGGCCGG
>JALYPW010000138.1 GCA_030856145.1 Chloroflexota bacterium
CGAGTGGGCCGCCCGTCGGCAGTCCGGCTGGTCGATCTCGAGCGACGGGATTGCGACCGCGCGAGCCTGCTTCGACAGGTTCATCCCGAACTCGCCGAGGTAGCTGTCGGTCCCGATGGCGGTCGGCTCGATGATGATCAGGCCCTTCATGTAGGAGCGGGTGGCGTCGAGGAGGGCCGCCTTCGAGAGGAGATTGCCAGTCGTGTCGCGCCCGATGTGCCGGGTGTTGGAGGTCAGGTCGAAGAGCTGGTCGTCCGCCCCGAACACGATCTCGACCTGCTCCACCGAGCTGCGATCGCCAGCCAGCCGGTTGTCGACGCGCGATCGGACGAGCCGGCCGCCGAGCTGGGCGAGGGCCCAGCGCAGGGTCGCGCCCTCACCGATGTCGGCCTGGCGGTGCTGGAACGCGACCGTGCCCTCGGCGAAGTCCTGGATCGATGCGACGGCGAGCGCGGCGGCGGACGCGAGGTGGATCTCCAGCGAGCCGGTGAAGAGGGCCTGCGGGGCGTCCCGATCGCCGGCCCCGGCCGACGGCAGGAGCTCCTCGACGACCGATGCCGACGCGCCCTCGCCGAGATCGAGGATCGTCCGGGTCAGGAGTGCCCTGCTCGGTTCGCCGGCCTGCCAGCGGAGAACGATCGGGCGCTCGAGCCGGACCCCCGCCGGAACGTGCAGGACGAGTCCCTGGTTCCAGCCCGCGCGGGTCAGCTGGGCGAGCTTGTCGTCGTCGGGGAGCGACCCCGCGTCGGCGAGGAGGCGGCGGGCGAGCTCGGGATCGCGGGCGACGACGCCGGCGATCGTGTCGAGGACCACGCCGGCGGCGCTGGCCTCGGCGTCGAGGACGATGCGCTCGACCCGGTCCTCGGCGATCGCCGCGAGCCCGGCGGCGCCGGTTGGGAGATCGGCCTCGGACGCGGTCGCGGCCACGGCCGGAGATGCTGGCCCGGGCAGGGCGTCCCACGGCACGACATCGGCGAGGTTCGCGGACCGGAGGTCGACATACGTCGTGTAGAGCTGGTTCGACTCGACCGGTTGCGTCGCGTAACGCTCGAAGGCGGCGCGACGATCCGCCGTCAGCCAGTCGGGCTCATGGGCGGCATGGCCGGCGACCGCAGCGTCCTGGAGCGTGAACGTGAGCTCGTTCGGGGCGCGCCGTGGCGCCCGGGCGGGACGAGCGGCTGTGGGTGCCGCCGTCGCCTCGGTGGTCGCGTCGATCACCCGAGCGACCCCTCCATCTCGAGCTTCACGAGCCGGTTGAACTCGATCGCATATTCCATCGGGAGCTCCTTCGTGAAGACCTCGAGGAAGCCCTGGACGATCAGGTTCGTCGCCTCGTTCTCGGTCAGGCCGCGGCTCATCAGGTAGAAGACCTGCTCCGCGCTGACCTTGCCGACGGTGGCCTCGTGGGTCATCGTCGTGTCGTCTTCCTGGATGTCGATGTAGGGGTAGGTGTCGCTCCGGCTGATGTCGTCGAGCATCAGTGCGTCGCAGCGGACGCTGGCGACGACGTTGGTGGCGCCGGGGCTGACCTTGAGGTGGCCGCGGTACGTCGCCCGGCCGCCGTCCTTCGAGACGGACTTGCTGACGATCCGGCTCCGCGTGTTCGGCGCGAGGTGGACGGCCTTCGCCCCGGTGTCCTGGTGCTGGCCCTTGCCGGCGACCGCGACGCTGATGATGTCGGCCGAGGCGTTCTCGCCGCGCAGGTAGATCGAGGGGTACTTCACGGTCTTGCGCGAGCCGGTGTTCGCGTCGATCCACTCGACCCGCGAGTTCTCGTAGGCGTGGGCGCGCTTGGTGACGAGGTTGTAGACGTCGTTCGACCAGTTCTGGATCGTGGTGTAGCGAACGTTCGAGCCGGCCAGGGCAACGACCTCGACGACCGCGACGTGGAGCGATTCGGTCGCGTAGATCGGCGCCGTGCAGCCCTCGATGTAGTGGACCTTGGCGCCCTCGTCGACGACGATCAGGGTGCGCTCGAACTGGCCGGTGTTCTCGCCGTTGATCCGGAAGTAGGCCTGGAGCGGGAGCGGGACCTCGACACCCTTCGGGACGTAGACGAACGAGCCGCCCGACCAGACGGCGGCGTTCAGCGCGGAGAACTTGTTGTCCTCGGCCGGGACGACGGTGCCAAAGTGCTTGCGGAAGATCTCAGGGTACTCGATCAGGGCCTGGTCCGTGCCCTTGAACACGACGCCGAGCTTCGTGAGCTCTTCCTTGACCGAGTGGTAGACGACCTCGGAGTCGTACTGGGCGCCGACGCCGGCGAGGAACTTGCGCTCCGCCTCGGGGATGCCGAGCCGCTCGAACGTCTGCTTGATCTTGTCGGGAACGTCGTCCCACGACTTCTCTTCGCGCTCGGACGGCTTCCGGTAGTAGACGATGTTGTCGAAATTGATCCGGTCCAGACCGTCGGTCCAGGTCGGCATCGAGCGCTTCATGAAGTGGTCGTAGGCCCGGAGACGGTACTGGAGCATCCAGTCCGGCTCGTTCTTGAAGCCGCTGATCTCCTCGACGGTGGACCGGCTGAGCCCACGCTTCGTCTCGCGCAGGTAGTCGATGTCGTCATGGAACGCGAACTGTTCGCGCTGGTCGGCGACGAGGTCGCGGGTCGCGGTCATTCGGTCTCCGGAGGGGCGCCCACCGGGCGCGGACACGGGTCGATTCGTTAATCCCGAGTCACATTATCGGAATTAACTTCCGGGACGTCAACGACCCACCCGAATCGAGTGTAAGCGGGTGCCGCCCTTGACGAGGCCGGCTCAGAAGAAGGTCGACGTCCAGGGACCGGGATCCGTCGCGAATAGCGCATCCGCTTCGGCGAGAGCGCCCGCCCGGTGCTCGTCGACGCCCCGGGCCAGGACGGCATTCCGGAGCCGCGTGCCGCCGAGGTAGGCCGCGCCGAGCGCCGCGCCGTCGATCGTCAGGTCCGGCTCGGCGTCGGTGACCGTCGCTCGCACCTCGTCGGGCGACGCGTCGAGCGCGACCCGGACCCGCCTGGCCGCCACGTCGTCCTCGCCCCCGTCGCGGACGACGACCTCGATCACGAGGGCTCCCGGCCGTTCGTACGTGCGGGCTTGCAGCGCCGTCGGGATGTCCAGCAGCTTCACCCACATCCCGTCGCCGACGTCGGAGACCATGGCCGCCCGGGCGTTTGCCAGGAGCCACGGCAGCTGCTCGCCGACGTGACGCTTCTCGGCCTCGATCCGGGAAACCCAGTCAATCGACGCGAGGAACTGCCACAGGCCGGCGTACGCGTCGTCCGTGAGCGCATGGAGCTCGTCGACGATCAGCTTGCCGCGCGGCTGGCGCTCGTCCCACTTGCCGTCGACGTGGTACCGGACGTAGCCGTCGATGGCGCCTGAGTCGTCGCGATGGACGACGAAGAAGCCCTTCCACGGCGGCCCGAAGGCGCCGCCGGCGCCGAAGTCGACCGACCATGAGATCGGCCGGCGCCAGATCTCCCCGGCCTGGCGAGCCCGCCACGCGTCGAAGATCGCGATCGCGGTATCGCGGCCGGCATCGTCGGTCGCGACCAGCTCGACGGATCCTGCGCGAGCGACCGCCGGGTGAAACGCGGCCGATTGGGCATCGAGCGTCCAGGTGGCCGCCGTCGTCGCCGGTCCGTATCCGAACCGCTGGTAGATCGGATACTCGGAGGCATAGAGCAGCGCGACGACCTCGCCCCGTTCGCGGGCCGCCTCCGCCTCGGCGGCCGCCAGGGCGCTGAGAAGCCCACGCCGGCGGTGAGTCGGCAGGACCGCGACCCCGGTCACGGCCGAACCCGGGATCTGGGCGCCGCCCGGCACGGTCAGGCGGGTGGCCCAGGTCCGGAACGTGCCCGAGATCCGGGTCCCGTCGAACGCCGCCCAGACGCGATCGAGGTCCCAGTGCGGACGGACCTCGGTGGCGATGGCCTGGTGGTCGGGCCGGTCCAGGAAGCCGACGCTGACGGCGTCGAGCCACGGCATCAGCTCGTCGTCGGTGATCGGGCGGACGGTGAGTGACATCGGCGGACAATAGCAGCCGACCTCGCCGTCCTCGTCGGCACCTTGATGTGAACCGCGGCCTCGTGGGCGCCGGGCGCGGAAACGCGACGACGACATCGGGGGGAGCCGAGTCGTCGTCGCGTGGTTGGATGGGCGCCGAACGAGCCGGCGCCCAGGGGTGCCCGGGCCGCGGGATCGTGACCGCGGCCAGGGTTGCCGGTCAGACCCCGGCGGGGCGCTCCGTCGTGGAGCCGTTGCCGGCGGCGACCGTATCACCGAGATCGGCGAACGTGTCGGGCCACGTCTCGGCCTCTGCCGAAGGGCGGTTCTGGTCGGGCTCCGGGAGGAGGCTGCCGAGGTCGGCATCGTCGTCATAGCGGACCATGCCGGTCTCCTGACCGGTGACCTTTGCCTTGATCCGATCGGCGGTCTCACGGACCTTGGTCGCCGCGTCCGGCGACGAGATGAGCCACCACGCGGCGGCGATCATCGAGCCGACGGCGAGGAAGGCGGCGACCGGCAGGATCGGGTTCGTTCGCTTCCGGCCGGGGATCCGATCCTCGATGGCCTTCGGCAGGTCGACGTTGTTGAGCGCCTTCTCGATCTGGTTCAGGCGATCCTCGACGGCCTTGGGCAGATCGACCTTCGAGAGGTCGACGTCGGGCATCTCGATCTTCTTCGGCAGGCGGTCGCCGATGGCGTTCTGGATGTCGTGGCGGTTCATGTCGCGGAGTCCTTCGGGCAACTTGAAGTCAGGGAGGTGGATCTCCGGCAGGGAGATGTCAGGCATGGGGGCTCCTCTCGTGAGCGTGCGTGGACCTAGCGTGCCGTGGCGTCCATCACGCGCCGACCCGCCCTCGCGACCCTGAGGTTGCAGGTCCATCGCAGCCGCCGCCTGCCCGGGGTCGCGAGCGGGTCGCGCCTGCGCTGGACCGGTACGATCGTGGAGATGGCCATTCGACAGAGCGCCGGCATCCTCCTGTTCCGGCGCGGCCGCGCGGGGCCCGACGACGCCGGTTCGAGCAGACCCGAGATCCTGCTCGGCCATCCCGGCGGGCCATTCTTCGCCCGTCGCGACGAGGGTCACTGGTCGATCCCGAAGGGCGAGCCCGACGCCCCCGACGGCGACCTCCTCGCGGTCGCCCGGCGCGAGTTCGCCGAGGAGACCGGACATCCGGCACCGGCCAGCCAGCCCAATGGGGGGCCGCCGATCGCGCTCGGAACGATCGTCCAGAAGGGCGGCAAGATCGTCCACGCCTGGGCGATCGAAGGCGACCTCGACCCGGCTGCGGCGGTGTCGAACGAGTTCGAGATGGAGTGGCCGCCGCGCAGCGGGCGGCGCCAGTCGTTCCCGGAGATCGACCGCGTCGCCTGGTTCGGTCCGGACGAGGCGCGCCGCCACCTGAAGCCGACCCAGATCCCGTTCGTCGACAGGCTCGTCGAGATCCTGCGGGCCGAATCCTGACAGAAGCTGACGCCATCGCCGGCGATCCTGACGCTGTGACCGACGTCCCACCCCCTGCGCCGCGCGAGATCAGCCGCGCCGTGGCCCGCCGCTACCTTGCGCTCCACCACCTGCTCGCGCCGCCACGCGGCCTGCCCGCCGGCGAGGCGAGCGTCCTCGCGGTGTTCGACCGGCTCGGGTCCATCCAGTTCGACCCGATCGAGATCGCCGGCCGGAACCATGACCTGGTGCTGCTGGCCCGGGTCGCGGGCTACAAGCGGGCGATGACGGACCGCCTCTTGTATGAGGAACGGGCCCTGTACGAGACCTACAACAAGGGCCTCTCCCTCGTGCCGACGGCCGAGCTGCCGTGGTATCGGGTCGCCTGGGACCGCTCGCGCCTCCGCCACGAGGCGGACGCATTCACGACCCACGCCGATCTCGTCGACGAGCTGCTGACCCGGATCCGCGAGACCGGTCCGATGTCGTCGATCGACATCGAGCCGCGGGCCGCGATCGAGTGGTCCTGGCGGCCGACGAACCAGGTCCGGGCGATCCTCGAGGGGCTCGCGGAGTCCGGCATCCTCGGCCTCGCCCGGCGCGACGGCAACCGCCGGGTGTACGACCTCGTCGAGCGCCTCTTCCCCGCGGAGCTGCTGGCGCAGGTCATTCCGACCCGGGAGCGGTTCCGCCACAAGCTGTTGTCGCGCTTCCGCGCCCATGGCCTGCTCGGCGACCGGGGCAACATGGAGATCTGGCTCGGCGCGGCTCCGTGGCTCGCGGTCGGCGACGAGGATGGCCTGGCGCTCAAGACCCCGGGCCGACGCCAGCTCCACGCCGGGCTGATCGCCGATGGAGCGCTCGTCCCGGTTGCGGTCGATGGAGTCAGGGGTCTGCGCTACGTGCCGGCCGACTCGCTCGACCAGCTCGACCAGGCCGAACGGGAGGTGGCGGCTGGTTCGTCACCGGGCGGTGCTCCACCCGGGGTCGCGTTCATCGGCGCGCTCGATCCGCTCGTCTGGGACCGCGATCTGCTGGCCCGCCTGTATGACTTCGACTACGTCTGGGAGGTGTACGTCCCGGCCGCGAAGCGGCGCTGGGGCTACTACGTCCTGCCGATCCTGTTCGGCGACCGTCTCGTCGGGCGGATCGAGCCCCGGATCGAGCGCAAGGCCGACGCGCTCCGGATCGTCGATATCTGGTGGGAGGCAGAGTTCGATCCGCTGGCCGAGGCGGGGTTCCCGACCGCCTTCGCGGCGGCGGTCGAGGCCCATCGGGCGTTCGGCGGAGTGGGTCGGGTCGGGTGGCCGCGCGCGACGCGCCACCGCGGGCTCGTTCGGACGGTCCAGGCGGCCGCGCGCTGACGAAGCGGGCGCGACGGCCGTCGGTCAGCGGAGGTCGATGACCTTGAC
>JALYPW010000142.1 GCA_030856145.1 Chloroflexota bacterium
CGCGTGGGTCCCCGAGGCGCTGTTCGCGGTGGTCTGGCTCGGCCTGCTCGGCTCGGGCCTCGCCTATCTCTGCTACTTCCGGATCCTCCAGCACTGGGGCGCGACCCGGACGTCGATGGTGGCCTACCTCCTGCCGGTCGTGGGGATCGGGCTCGGGGTGCTCGTGCTCAGCGAGCCCGTTTCCGCCTCGACGCTGATCGGGACGGTCCTCGTGATCGGCGGCATCGCCCTCGTCAATGCTCGGTGGGGCAGGCGGCCCTTGTTCCGCCAGGGTCCCGCCGGTGACCCCGCCGTGACGTCGGCGGGCAGTGTGGACCCCGGGCGACCCTGACACCGAGCCTGCGGAACCGGCTCGCGGTTGACGCCGATTCTCAGTCGATCGCGAGCAGCAGGGCCCCGATGAGGACGATCCCCGCCGCGCCGATCCGCCGGAACGCGTCCGCCCGGTCGACCGCCTCGCGCAGCCGGAACGCGCCCCAACCCGAGGCGAGCACGATCGCCGATTCGCGGAGCGGGGCAACGGCCGTGAGCGGTGCGACGCTAAACGCGACCAGGATCAGGAGGTAGGCGGCGAGCGTGAGCAGGCCGCCGATCCCGGCCCGTCGCGACGAGAATGCTGGCGCATCGGATGTGCCGCTCCCGGCTCCCGTCTCGGCCGTCCCGGCGAGAGCGGCTGCGGCCCGACGCCGGTAGACCCAGACGTAGGCCCACAGGAACACGGTGCAGCTCGCCCAGATCAGGCCCGCGTAGATCCACGGCTCGGTGCCGCGGACGCCGACCCGGTCCACGGCCGAGTACGACGCAATCGTGATCCCGGTCAGGAGCGCAAAGCCGGCCGCTCCCCCGCTCTCGCGGCCCGCCGCGCGGAGGTAGCGCCAGGGTCGCTGGAGGGCGAGGATCCCGATGATGAGCGCGGCCACCCCCGCGAAGCCCAGGGCGCCGAGCCGCTCGTTGAGCACGACGACGCCGATGCCGACCGCGAGGAGCGGCGCCGAGCCGCGGGCCAGCGGATAGACCAGCGACAGGTCGCCCCGACGGTAGGCCGCCGCGAGGAACGCGAAGTAGAGCGCCTCGAGCGCGCCCGACACGACCGAGAGCGCGATCGTGTCGCCGCCGACCGCGGGTCGGCCGATTGCCAGCCACCCGACGAGGGCCGCCGGGCAGATAACTGCGGTCGCCGTCGCCATCCCGACCGCCGCCGCTCGGAGCGGATCGCCGGCGGTCTTGAGCAGGACGTTCCACGTGACGTGGAGGACGGCCGCGCCCGCGACGAGGACGAAGACGAGGGGATCCACGCCCGGATCCTACCGACGCCGGCGAGCTGGCGTTGCCCCGCAGTATCGTGCCGGAGTGACATACGACGAGTTGCTCGACCTGGCCCGCCGGTTCGAGGACCAGCCGCTGACCACCGTGACCGGCACGGAGTACACGGTCGGGCGTTACCTCAACTCGATCGTGTTCACCCCGAGCTCGAGCGGACGCGGGCAGAGCGACGGGCGGAAGGCCGCCGAGCGCTTCCTGGCCCGGTACAACGAGAGCGGCAGCCTCCGTCCCGGAACCTATCGCGACGTCACCCGCAACGCGTCCTACCTCGTTGGGCTGGTCGTGGCCGGAACGCGCTCAGATCGCTGACCGCGGCCAGGCGCGACGCCGCGGTCTCAGACGCCGATCGGGTGCCAGACGGTCTTCATCTCGAGGTAGGCGGCGATCCATTCCGGGCGCTCTGCGGCGCGATCGTCGAGCCAGTCGAACTTCGCATCGGTCACCCCGGCCGGACGGCGGGCGATCCGCTTGATGTCATCGGCGGCGGTCAACTCGGTGTCGGTCCGCATCGCGTCGGGCACGCCCCAGACGTCGAGCGAGTCAACATCCACGTGGCCAGCCAGCCACGGCACGAGCTCGGGCTTGCGGCCGGTGATGACGTTGACGACGCCGCCGGGCACGTCGGACGTGGCGAGGACCTCGGTCAGCGTGATCGCAGGGAGCGGTCGCGTCTCCGAGGTCAGGATCACGACGGCGTTGCCGGCGACGAGCGGCGGCGCGAGCCGCGACACGAGTCCCAGCAGCGATGATGTCTCGGGCGCCACGATCCCGACGACGCCGGTGGGCTCGGGGATCGTGAAGTTGAAGTACGGGGCCGCGACCGGGTTGGACGAGCCGAGCACCTGGGCGATCTTGTCAGCCCAGCCGGCGTACCAGACCCAGCGGTCGATCGCCCGGTCGACGACCTCGCGGGCCTTCGCCTCGCGCAGTCCCTCGGCGGCGGCCACCTCGGCGACGAACTGGTCGCGCCGGCCCTCCATCAGCTCGGCGACCCGGTACAGGACCTGGCCGCGGTTCATCGCCGTCTTGTCAGCCCACGGCTGGAAGGCCTTGCGGGCGGCCCGGACGGCTTCGCGCAGGTCCTTGCGCGAGCCAAGGCACGCATTGGCCAGCGGTTCGCCGTTTGCGGCCTCGATCGGATAGGAGCGCCCGCTCTCGGAGCGGGGGAACGCTCCCCCGATGTAGAGCTTGTACGTCTTGCGAACGTCGATCCGGTCTGCGCTCATCGGGCGCCCACCTTGTCCCGTTGACCAACCGGGGTGGTCGTACGTTGCAGGGTTAGGCATCCGCGGGCTGCAGTTAGCGCTCGGCGGCTAACAATGGTTGAATTCGGGAGCGTCTCGACGTCTCGTTGGTCCGTATCACCACCCGGGTTGGTAAACGAGAAGAGCGTCGTGCGGTGAGCCACCACTCAGCGGTCCTCGAGCCGGACATAGCCGTGGAGGCCGTGCATCCCGCCCTCGCGCCCGAAGCCCGACTCCTTGTAGCCGCCGAACGGCGACGTCGGGTCGAACCGGTTGAACGTGTTCGCCCAGACGACGCCGGCCTTCATCCGCTTGACCATGTGCAGGATCCGCGAGCCCTTGTCGGTCCAGATCCCGGCCGACAGGCCATACGGCGTGTTGTTCGCCTTCTCGACCGCCTCCTCGGGCGTCCGGAACGTCAGCACGCTCAGAACCGGCCCGAAGATCTCCTCCTTCGCGATCCGATGGCTCTGGGCGACGTTCGTGAAGAGGGTCGGGCGGAAGAAATAGCCGCGGTCGGGCAGGTCGCAGGCCGGCTGGTACATCTCGGCTCCCTCGGCCCGGCCCGCAGCCACGAGCTCCGTGATCTTCTCGAGCTGCTGCTTCGAGTTGATCGCCCCGACATCGGTGTTCTTGTCGAGCGGGTCGCCCACCCGGATCGTGGCGAGGCGGTCCTTGAGCTTCTCGATCAGCGGCTCCACGATCGACTCCTGGGCGAGCAGCCGCGAGCCGGCGCAGCACACCTCACCCTGGTTGAAGTAGATCCCGTTGACGATCCCCTCGACCGCCTGATCGAGCGGGGCGTCGTCGAACACGATGTTGGCGGCCTTGCCGCCGAGCTCGAGGGTCAGGCCCTTGTCGGTCCCGGCGACGCCCTTGAAGATCTGGCGCCCGATCTCGGTCGAGCCGGTGAACGCCACCTTGTCGACCCCGGGGTGGGTCACGAGCGACATCCCGATCGCGCCCGGTCCCGGGACGATGTTGACGACGCCCGGCGGGAGGTCGGCCTGGCGGCAGACGTCGGCGAACAGGAGAGCCGACAAGGGTGTCGTCGAGGCCGGCTTCAGGACGACCGTGTTGCCGGCGGCGAGGGCCGGGGCGATCTTCCAGGCGAGCATCAGGAGCGGGAAGTTCCACGGGATGATCTGGGCGGCCACTCCGAGCGGGCGGGCCACCCGCCCCGGAAACGCGTACTCGAGCTTGTCGGCCCAACCGGCGTAGTACCAGAAGTGGGCCGCCGCGAGCGGCACGTCGACGTCGCGCGACTCCTTGATCGGCTTGCCCGAGTCCATCGATTCAAGGACTGCGAACTCGCGCGACCGCTCCTGGAGGATCCGGGCGATCCGGAACAGGTACTTCGCCCGCTCCTTGCCCGAGATCGTGCTCCACGAGCGTCGAAATGCCGACCGGGCGGCCTTCACGGCCTTGTCCATGTCTGCGGCCGTCGCCCTGGCGACCTCGGCGAGGGGCTCTTCCGTGGCCGGGTTGACCGAGACGAAGACCTTGCCGTCCGACGCGGCCACGTCCTTGCCGCCGATGAACAGGCCGTAGCGCTCCTTGAGCGTGACGACATCGCGCGATTCGGGCGCCGGCGCGTATTCCCAGGGGATCGCGGCGCCGTCACCGAGGCCCCAGCTCGACGGAGCGGGATCGCGCCGGACGACGGGCGTCAGTGCCTGATCGGTCGGGGGAACCTTGGTTGCCACCCGGGCATTATGGCACTCGCCGCCTGTCGACCCGACGCCGCGCCGGGCCGTGGATCAGCAGTCGTAGATCGCGATCGGGTGGATCTTCTCGCAGAACCGGACGTGGATGTGGTCGTCGTGGCCGGAATACCAGGTGGCGAGGCCCTCCCGGATCAGGACCGGATCGTTGAAGTAGATCACCTTGATGTGGCCCGGGGCGAGAGCCCGGAACGTCTTGATCATCGCCCGGGTCGCCGCCCGGTCGTAGGTCGTGTAGAACCAGCGCGAGCCCCACGTGCACTGGTCGTTGGCCTTGCGCATCATCCGGACGTCCACGTCCAGGCCACGCTCGTGGCTGACGTGGCCGGGGATGTCGCCGGGATGCTCGAACGACAGGTCTCCGACCGCCACGCGGCCGTAACCCAGGGCGACCATCGAGCGGCCGACGGCCTCGAGCGTGTCGACCGCCTCGGCCATCCCCCAATTTGCCGTGCCATTGCCGACCGAGTAGTCGCAGAGCTGATTCGAGCTGAAGCGCGGCAGCTCGAAGTGGCCGACGAGCGCCCGCCACGTCGCGGCGTTGACGAGACCGTTCGCGGTCAGGCCCATGTGCTTCTGGAAGGACACGACCGCAGCCGTCGTCGTCGTCCCGAACGTGCCGTCGACGGCCATCGTAGCCCGGCGCTTCTCGCGCAGCTCCACCTGCAGGGCGAGGACGGCCTCGCCCGTGTCGCCCGCCTTGACCGGCACGACGAGGGCGGCCCAGGTCGGGCCATCGACGATGCCGGTCACCGCACGTCCGCGCTGCGTCTGCCATGCCTTCACGGCCGTGACGGTGCTCGCTTGGAAGAGTCCGTCGGCCGGCGGAACCGGTGTGGTCGCGCCGAGCGCTGCGAGGCGGACGCGGAGCATGCGCTGGATCGTGAGGACGTCGGTCCCACGGTCGCCGAGGCTCTGGACGGGCCAGTTCACGCCGGGCACAAGCGCTGCGGCCGATCCGGCGCTGCCGAGCATGGCGACGAGACCGAGGGCGACGGCGAGGACGCGCAGCCCACTGGCACCCAGGCGCCGACGCGGGGCGCGGGGACGGGACGGCGGTCGGGCAGCGGCAGGTCCGATCACGAGAGCGCAGCCTACCAGCCGGGCGTCGGCTAATGTCCGACATCCGCGACCCGCTCTGATGGTCGTTTCGGGCGCCGGGTAGGCTTGTGCCGATGCGATGGACCGACTGACCGGGGTCGCGGAGCTGCTCGATGGGCCGCTCGACGATCCCGCCGCCCTGGTGGCCAACCTGCGCGACCTCGCCCGGCTCAATCGGGTCAGCGGCGGGATCGGCCTGTCGCGGCGGGCGGTCGCGGCGCTCGGCGATCCGGCCACGATTCTCGATGTCGGGACCGGCGGGGCCGACATCCCGATCGCGCTGCTTGTCGCCGCTGCGCACGAAGGCCGGCGCCTGGCCGTGACCGCAACGGACAGCCGGCCCGAGGTCCTCGCGGCGGCCCGTGTCGCTCGCCCGGCGATCGACCGGATCGCAGGTCTGGCCCTCGAGATCGCCGACGGCCGCGGCCTCCCCTACCCCGACGCCGCATTCGACGTCGCCCACGCCTCGCTCGTGATCCACCATCTCGAACCGGATGAGGTCGTCGCATTCCTGCGCGAGCTCCGGCGAGTCGCGCGGACCGGGATCGTCGTCAACGACCTGGTGCGTGGTCGGCTCGCCTGGCTCGGGACATGGCTGGTGGTCCGCACGCTCGCCACCGGGCGCTACACCCGGCACGACGGGCCGCTGTCGGTTCGCCGCGCGTACGGCCGGGCGGAGCTGCTCGAGCTGCTCGGGGTTGCCGGACTCCGGCCGGTGGCGACGATCGTCGGGTTTGCCGGGCATCGCGTCGCCATCGCGGCCCGCTGAGGTGGCGCCACGGTCCGAGAAAACGGACGTCCTCGTTGTCGGGGGCGGCCCGGCGGGTGCCGCGCTGGCGATCGGGCTGGCCCGGCTCGGTCGTCACGTCGTCGTCGTGGAGCGGGCACCCGCCTGGCGCTGGCGGGCCTGCGGTGTGTTCACCTCGCGCGCGACGGTCGGCGCGTTGGCTCGGCTCGGCGTCGCGCCGCCGGACCTGGAGCGGCTGGCCCGGCGGGTCCCGGCGATGCGGGTTGAGACGGCGGCGGGCACGACGTTCAGACTGACCTACGGCGACGACGGCTCGCTTCGGGCGGCCGCCGTCGGACTGGATCGGTCCGCCCTCGACCCCCACCTGCTCGCGATGGCCGGCGCGGCCGGGTCAGACGTCCGGCTCGGGATCACGGTCCGGGCCGTCCGCGACGGGATCGCGACCCTCGGCGACGGGACGTCGATCGCGGCCCGGATCGTGATCGGGGCCGACGGGCTGCGTTCGGTGGTCGCCCGCGACGCTGGGGTCGTGCGCCGACCACCGCTTGGCGACCGGCCGGCCCTGACCTTCCACGTCGAGGATCCCGAGCCGGGAGCGGCTCGCGACGCCCGGATGATCGTGTTCGACGGCGGCTACGTCGGGCTTGCGCCGGTGCCGGGCGGTCGGGTCAACGTCGGGATCGTGCTGGCCGACGAGGCGTGGCGTCGTCGCCTCCGCGCGGACGGGGCGGAGGCGGTGGCACGGGCCGTCATGGCGGCCATCCCCGCGGCTAACTACGATCCCGTCCCGTGGCGGTCGCCGCGGTTCTGCGACGAGATCGCTGGCGCGGCCCCGGTCGGGTCGCGGGTGGCGCGTCGAGCCGGCGCCGACTGGCTCCTCGTCGGCGATGCGGCGGGGTTCCTCGACCCGTTCACCGGTGAGGGCCTCCATCGGGCGCTGCGCTCGGCCGAGCTCGCCACCGCGGCCGTCGACCGGTCACTCGACGGCGATGCCGGCGCCCTCGACTTCTACGACCGGGCGCTCGCGCGCCGAACCCGGGCCAAGGATCTCGTCAGCCTCCTGGTCCAGGCGTTCCTCGCCGTCCCGCCGGCGTTCGACTACGCGGCTCGCCGCCTCGCCGACCGGCCGGCCGTTCGTGAGACGATGGGCCGCGTGATCGGTGACCTCGCCCCGGCCTCGCACGCCTTCGACCCGCGGTTCCTCGCAGCCCTCCTTCGACCGTGACCGACAACGTCCGGCCCGAGTCCGGGCTGACACCGACGAGTCCTGCGAGTCCCGACGGCCAGGCAGTCGGGCCGTCGCCCCGGACGCGGCTCGGCGCCTACGCGGTCACCCTTGACGAGGCAGGCCGGATCCTGCTCTGCCGCCTTTCGGCCGACGAGGTCGAAGCTGGTGCGTGGACGCTGCCCGGCGGCGGCGTTGAGTTCGGCGAACACCCGGACGAGGCCGTCCTGCGCGAGCTCCAGGAGGAGGCCGGGCTGACCGGCCGGATCGAGTCGGTCCTCGGCATCTTCTCGCGGGTCTATCCTCGCTCGCGCGCCGCGGGCGGTGCCGACATGCACTTCATCGGCTTCCTGTATCGGGTCACCCCGACCGGCGGCGCGCTCCGCGACGAGGTCGACGGCTCGACCGACACGTGCGCGTGGTTCGGTCCCGACGAGCTCGGCCCGCTCCGGATCGTCGGCGTGGCCCGCCATGCGATCGAGCTGGCCGTGACTGGCGCGAAGCTGCCCGGGCCGCTCACGTGAGCCTCGGCCGATGAGGAGCTCGATCGGGATCGACATCGCCGCGCCGGCCGACCTCGTCTTCCGGCTCGCCCGGGACGTCGAGCGCTGGCCGGAGTTCCTGCCGCACTACGTCTCGGCCGGGCGTGAGGCGCCACCCGACCCGGCCGGTCGGATGCTCGTTCGGTTCGTGGCGCGCCGCCCGCTCATCCGCGTCCTGGGACTCGGGTTGCCGGTCGCGTGGCGCTCGCTGACCTGGTCGAACGCGGCGGACCGGACGCTCCACTTCGCACACCGCGGCGGAGCGACGAACGGGATGGACGTCACGTGGCGGATCTCGGCCCGGGCCGTCGGCGGCGTCTGCCGGGTCGACATCGAGCACGACTTCCGGCCGCGCGTTCCGGGCTGGGCCCGGCTGATCGATCGGTTGTTCACGGCGCCGATCGCGGGCCGAACACTGGCGACGTTCCGGGCGATTGCCGAAGCCGTCGCGGCGACGGACGCGGCCGATCAGTCCGGCGCCGCCGCGCCGACGCATTCACCAGCATGACGAGGAACAACCGCCGGGTCTGGATCACCGGGATCGGGCCGCTGACGGCCATTGGAACGGGCAACGACGCCTTCCGGGCCGGGCTCCGGGCCGGCGTGTCGCCTGTCAAGCGGATTGACCGCTTCGATCCGCGGCCGTTTCGGAGCCAGGTCGCCGCCCAGATCGACGACTTCGACCCCGCGGCCTGGATGCCGCCGAAGACCGCACGCCAGCTCGACAGGTTCAGCCAGTTCGGGCTGGTTGCCGGCCAGCTCGCCCTCGAGGATGCCGGGCTCCGACCCGGGGAGGGCGGGGCGGCACAGCCGGAGCGGATCGGGATCTATCTCGGCAGCGCCCTTGGCGGGATCGCCTACGCCGAGGAGCAGCACGAGCGCTATCTCGAGCGCGGGATCAAGGCGGTCGCGCCGAACCTCGCACTGGCGGTATTCGGCGGGGCGGCGCCGGCCAACCTCGGGATCGCCCTTGGCGTCCGCGGCCCGATCCTCTCGACCGCCAACTCGTGCGCCTCGGGGGCGGTCGCGCTCGGCGAGGCGCTCGGCGC
>JALYPW010000170.1 GCA_030856145.1 Chloroflexota bacterium
CGACTTCTACGGCCCGGTGACCTCGCTCTTTCGGGACGATCCGGACCGGACCGGCGACGTTGTGCTGGGCCGGTTGCTCGCGCTGGCCCGCCCGGACGACGTCTGGCTCGACATCGGCGCCGGCGCCGGGCGCTACGCCCTGCCCCTCGCCCGGTCGGTTCGTGAGGTCATTGCCGTCGAGCCGTCCGACGGGATGCGCGCCGCCCTCGGGGAGATGGCGGCCGAGCACGGGATCGAGAACGTCCGGACTGTCGCCGATCGATGGCCGATGGGCGCCGGCGAGGTCCCGACGGCCGATGTCGCCCTGATCGCCCATGTCGGCTACGACATCGAGGCGATCGGGCCGTTCGTCGATGCCATGGAGGCCGCGGCCCGGCGGCTGTGCGTTGCCGTCCTGATGGAGCGCCAGCCGTCGTCGATCGCGGACGTCCTGTGGCCGCCGGTCCACGGCGAGGCGCGCATCTCGTTGCCTGCCCTGCCCGAGCTCGTCGAGCTCCTGCGCGGTCGGGGCCGCGAGCCCGTGATCGACGTCGCCATTCGCACGCCGCGCCGGTTCACGAGCCGGGACGAGCTCGTCGGCTTTCTGCGTCGCCAGCTGTGGATCGCCGATGGGGGAGAGAAGGAGCGCCGGTTCCACGCCGCTCTCAACGACGTCATCGAGGAAACGGCTGATGGGTTCGGGCTGGCCGGTCAACGGCCGCTGCCGCTCGGGATCGTGACGTGGACGCCCCGACTGATGGCCTGCGGACGCCCGCGTCGCGTCCCGAGCCGGTGAGGCGTCACCGACTGCAACTGAGCGGGACGTGTCCGGCACGTTCTAGGGGTCGCCTGACTCCATCATCCGCTTGAGGGTCCGGAGCCCGCGCGACCACGCCCAGCCGTAAACGGTCGACACCCGGCCCGAAGATCCGCGTCCAGCCGCCGAGATGGAAGGCGGTCGTGACCTCGACCTGGGTTCCGTCGGCTACCGGGGCGAAGATCAGGGTCGCGTCGAACGGCGCGTTCGGCGTGGTGCCGCGCATCGCGGCGCGATGGGGCGGGTCGTACTCGGTCGCCACAGCATCGTTCTCACTCCGCCTGCCGAACATCGTCACGGATGCCCGGCGCGTGGAACCGACGCCGTAAGGCGGAGGCGAGGTCCAGTGCTCCTTGACGTTGCCCGGGAACCAGAGGCCGGTCTTCTCGACGTCGGTCAGGATCGCGAAGACATCCTCGATCGGCCGCCGGATCGTGATCCTTTTCGTGACACGGGCCATGGCGCAGAGCGTAGGCCCGAGGGCGGCGTCATGCAGGGCGAGTTCGCGCCCGCCCGCGCGCGACCGTCATGCGCCGAACGCGTCAACGGGCGGCTGGGGGAGGGTCCAGCCGACATCCGGTGCGCTGGATGCATGGGCTGTCGGCTGAGGGAGCGAATCCACCCCGTCGGGCGGCGAATCCGGCGGTCCGGACGTCGGTTGGTGCGGTGGGTGCATGATCGGCCCCGGCCCCCGCGCGCGCCACGCGCCGGAGTCAGGGACGCCTTCAGTGCTCGACGCTTCATCGGACCGCGGAGCTCGAGCTCCTCGAGGTGGTCACCGCCGGCTCCTGATTGCTTCGAGGACTGGCCCGGGGCCCACGGCGCGGTGCCGCCGTCATGCAGCGAGTGCGCCAACGGACGGCTGGGGCAGCGTCCGGCCGACGTCCGTTGCGTCGGCTGCATGGGATGACGGGCGACGGTGCGAGTCCAGCCCGTCCGGCGGGGACTCCGGCGGTCCGGACGTCGGTTCGTGCAGTCAGCGCAGGAAGTGCGCCTGGCGGCGAGGAGCGCGGCGATTCGCCCCGCGGCACGGCACCGCCATCGCCGGGCCCGGGCTCCTGGTCGCGGACGCGACGAAGCCGGGCCATCGAACGACGGCCCGGCTTCGCCTCCCTCACGGTCGGATCTACATGATCCCGACGACGCGCCCCTCGGGATCGGCGAACAGGGCGATCGTGGTCTCGGGCGCGACCTCGGTCAGCGGCATGATGACGGTGCCGCCGCCGGCGGTGGCCTTGTCGAGGACCGCCTGCGGATCGTCCGTGTGGACGTAGAAGGTGACGTGGCCCGGGCCGCCGTTCTGGTCGGCTCCGATGCCGCCGGTCAGGCCGTCGCCCTGGGTGTACATCCCGTAGCCGCCGGGATTGTTCGTGTCCAGGCTCCAGCCGAAGACGTCGCCATAGAACTTCTTCAGGGCGTCGCCATCCTTGCCGACGACTTCGACGTGCACGACCTTGGTTCCCATCGCAAGAGACCTCCTGTGACTTGTCGGCGCCTGGTGCCCAGTCCGCCCTGTCAATCACACGACGAACGGCCTCGGCCGGAATCGACAGCCCCCAGTTCCGCCACCCGGCGTGCGAGCAGCCACCGAGTCGGATCGGCCGGTATCATCCGAGGCCTGATTGGCCGGGCGTGCCGCTCAGCACCACGCCGGGCCGACCGGCTCCCAACCCAGCCGGAGGTCGAGCATGAAGTTCGCCGGAACCGTCGACATCGCGGCGCCCCGTGACAAGGTCTGGGCCTTCGTCATCGACCCGAACCAGGTCGGCCAGTGCGGGCCCGGGGTCGAGTCGATCGAGGTGATCGACGCAACTCACTTCAAGGCGACCGCCAAGGTCGGGATCGGCTTCATCAGCGCCCGATTCGTCGTCAACATGGAGATGGCCGAGCTGGTCGCCCCGGATCGGGCGCTGATCAAGGCTCACGGCCAGGCCCCCGGCAGCGCGGTCGATGCGACCGCGACGATGACCCTGAGTGACGGCCCGAACGCCGGGACGACGATGGACTGGAGCGCCGACGTCGCGATCGCCGGCAGCCTCGCCTCGCTTGGCGCACGCCTGATCGAGGGGACGGCCAACAAGATGATCGGCCAGACGTTCACATGCATGAAGTCCACGCTGGAGGCTTGACGCCATCCTCAGGCGAATGGCTTCGCGGAGCTCAGCCTTCGACTGCGGAGGGTTCGTGATGAGTCGTCGGCCTTCGGAGTGACAGATCACGTGGCAGCGGACGATGAACTGGCCGCGGCGGCCCTCCTCGGCGGTCTCGCCGATGCCGTTCCGCATCTGGTCTGGGTGGCCACGCCCGAGGGCGTCGTCCTCGAGTACAGCGGTCGGATCGCGGCTTACCGTTCCGCCCGCGTGCCGACGGGTGACGGCTGGCGCTGGGAGGTCCTGGTCCATCCCGACGATCTCGCGCCCACGGTCGCGGCCTGGTCGGCGGCCACGGCGGCGGGCACGGAGTACGAGCACGAGCACCGACTCGTGATGGTCGACGGCTCCTACCGCTGGCACCTCAGCCGGGCGATCGCGATGAACCGCCCTGGCTCGGACCGGATCCTGTGGTTCGACACCGCGACCGATATCCACGCCGTCCACGAGGCCGAGGAGCGCCTCCGCCGGACCCAGTCATCCCTGGCCCTCGCGATGCGCGGCGGCCAGATCGGCTGGTGGCAGCGCGACCTGACCTCGGAGGAGGTGACCTGGAGCCCCGAGCTCGAGGACCTCTTCGGACTGCCACCGGGCAGCTTCTCCGGGGATCGGTTCTCGTTCCTCGACTTCGTCCATGACGACGACCGGCCCGCGATCAACGTCGCCGTCGAACAGGCGATCGCGAGCGGCCAGGACTACGTGATCGAGTTCAGGTTCCAGCATGCCGACGGCTCGTGGCGCTGGATGGAGGGCCGCGGCCGGGTCACGTACACCGACGGGCTGCCCACGTTCCTGTACGGGATCGGCATGGACATCACGGCCCGCAAGGCGCAGGAGGAAGCGGTCCGGACCCGCGAGGAGCGGCTCCGCCTGGCGGCCGAGGTCGGCGGCTTCGGCCTGTACGACTACGACCTCGAGCGCGGCGGCATGTACTGGTCGCCCGAGTTGCACGAGATCCTCGGCACCGACGGGGAGGCGGTTGCGCCCGAGGACGCGGCGATCCATCCGGACGACCGCCAGGAGACCCTCGAGCGCTTCGCGGCGGCCCAGGAACCGGCGAGCGACGGCTCGTTCGACCTGGAGTACCGGATGATCCGGCCCGACGGGAGCGTCCGCTGGGTCTCGACCCATGGTCAGACGTACTTCACCGACCTCGAGCCGAGCGCGGACCGCCGGGCGCTGCGCTCGATCGGCGTCGTCATCGATGTCACCGAGCGCAAGCAGGTCGACGAGCTGCGCGACGTGTTCGTGGGGATGCTCAGCCACGAGCTCCGGACGCCGGTGACCTCGATCTACGGCGGCAGCCAGGTCCTCCGCCGTGACCACGTCGACGAGGCGACCCGGCGCGAGATCATCGACGACATCGTGACCGAGAGCGAGCGCCTCGAGCGACTCGTCGAGAACCTGCTCGTCATCGCCCGGGCCGAGCGCCACGCGGCCCTCAGCGGTCGCGAGCCGGTGCTCATCCGGCCGATCCTGAGCCGGATCGTCGCAGACAAGCGCCGGCGCTGGGCGCAGGCGACGATCGAGCTCGAGGTCGAGCCCGGACTGCCGCCGGTGACGAGCGACGAGGGCTCGGTCGAGCTCATCCTGCGCAACCTGATCTCGAACGCGCTGAAATATGGCACCGCCGCGGGTACCGTGACGATCGCGGTCCGACGAGCGGGCGAGTTCGTCGAGGTCGAGGTGACCGACGAAGGTCCGGGGCTGCCGGACCGGGGCACGGAGCACCTGTTCGAGCTCTTCTACCGGAGCGACGACGCGAAGCGCCGCGCCCAGGGCGCCGGGATCGGCCTGTTCGTCGTTCGGGCCCTGGTCGAGGCGGCGGGCGGTCGGGTCGCGGCCGCCAACCGGCCGACGGGCGGTGCCTCGTTCGCGTTCAGGCTGCCGGTCTTCACCGAGTCCGACGCCGACGCTCTCGTGGACTGACGGGCGGACGGCGGATGGAGCGGATCAGCCGGGTCGTCGGGCCGGTTCTGACCAACGTTCACGTTCTGGCCGACGAGCGGACCCGCGAGGCGATCGCGATCGACACCGCCATCCCGTCGCTGGCCTGGATCGCCGAGGAGCTGGCGGCGCGCGACTGGACGCTGAAGCTGATCATCTCGACCCACAACCACTGGGACCACATCGGCGACAACGCCGCTGTCGCCGGTGCGACCGGGGCGGAGATCGCGGTCCATGCCCTCGACCGGCCCGGCCTGCTCGCGCCTGCGCCGCTGTTCGCCCCGTTCGAGATCCCGCCGTCGGTGCCGGCGCTGGACTTGGCTGAAGGCGGCGAGATCCGGTTCGGGGACATTCGACTGGTCGTCCTCCACACGCCCGGCCACACCCCCGGCTCGGTCTGCCTCTGGGCGCCGGATGAGGGGCTCCTGTTCAGCGGCGACACCCTGTTCGCCGGCGGCTGGGGTCGGATCGACCTGCCGGGCGGATCGGCCGAAGCGATGGTCGAGTCGCTCGGCCGACTGGCCGGGCTGGAGCCGGTCCTGGGCGTTCTGCCCGGGCATGGCCGGACGACGACGATCGGGAGCGAGCTGCCGTGGCTGGAGATGGTCCGCTCGAGCGGCCGGCTGCTCGGCTGAGGCGCGCAACCGGCCGAGGTGCCCGCGGCCGAGGTGCCCGGGGCCGAGGTGCCCGGGGCCGATCATGCACCGAGTGGGTCAACCGACGGCTGGGCCATCGCTCGGACGACGTGTGACGCGTTGGATGCACGGAATGGCGGTCGGAGGCGCGAATCACGTCCGTCTGGGGCGTACGCCGGCCGTCCGGACGTCCGTTCATGCAGTCGCTGCACCAAACGCCTTCGGCCGGCGCCCGGCGACACCGCCCCGATCCGCGGCGTTGGGTTCGCGCGCTCCTACTCGAGCGTGAAGTCCTTGCGGTACGACACACCCGTCCGCACCCGGCGGAAGCCCTGCGCCTCGTACACGCGGAGCGCGCCCGAGACGTTCTCTGCGTCGACGCCGAGCGCCGCCTCGTCCAGTCCGGCCCCACGCAGCGCCCGGAGCGAGTCCGCGATCAGCGCCGAAGCGAGGCCGCGGTTGCGCCACGGACGTCGGACGCTGACGTGTTCGAGCCAGCCGCGACTGAGGCCGAGCGCCTCGTTCTCGGCCGCCCAGATGAACGACATCACGGAGCCCGCGACCTCGTCGCCGTCCCACGCCACCCGCCACAGGCTGGTGTCGAGCTCGGGAGTGGCGAACCACGACTCGTAGTCCGACTCCGTCCGTTGGCCGGTGTTCCAGTGATCCCGGAAGGCCTCGGTGTCGGCGTCCCAGATCCGGCGATGATCACCCTCGGTCACCGGCCGGATCTCGAGGCCGCCCGGGAGCGCGGCGTCGGCGATCGGCTGGGCGAGGTCACGGACCATCTGGAACCCGTACCGGACGATCCGATAGCCTTCCTCGGCGTAGAGCGCGGTCGCCCCGGCCTGGTCCTCGTCGGGCCACGAGCTCAGGGCGCGCTCGGCTGGCCGGCCGTCCGCCTGCGCAACCTCGATCGCCCGCCGCTCGGTCCAGTGGAGGAGCGCCCGGCCGAGGCCGCGTCGGCGCCACACCGGCAGGACCCAGCCCTCGACCTGATGGACGCCGATCCCATCGCGGGTCCGGACGGTCGTCTCGGCCGCCCCGACGAGCTCGCCCTCGATCTCGGCGAGGATCAGGTCGCGGCGCGGGTCGAATTCGCCCCCGTTCTCGTGCTCGGCGCGGAGGTTTTCGACCGTGGGGATGTAGTCCACGCCGTCCGCGGTGTTCGCCGCGCGGATCAGGTCGACGAGCCGCTCGTCATCGCGGCCCGGTTCGAACATCCGGAAGCGGAGGCCCGGAATTGCGGGTGCGTCGGGCAGCTGGATCCTGACATCGATCACGAGGGTGCCTCCCCTGGATGGCCGGCCCGCGGCGCGGGCAGGGGCTTGCGGTAGGCGGTCCCGCTCGAAACGGTGCGGAATCCGCACGACTCATAGAGGGCGAGCGCCTGGTTGGGGTTTGCGAGATCGACGCCGAGCAGCGCCCCGGACAGGCCGCGATCGTGGAGCAGGACCAGGCTCCGGGCGATCAGCGCCCGGGCAAGGCCGCGTTGGCGCCACGGCCGGCGGGTGAAGATCGAGTCGAGCCAGGCCGTGCGCGCCCCGTCGCCGTCCACGTGGATCCCGTTCAGGACCGCGCCCGCGAGCTCGTCGCCGTCGAATGCGACGAGCCACAGGTCGGGGTCAACGTTGTCGTAGCCGATGAACTCTTCGAACTTCTCGTCGGAGCCCTCGGTCCAGCCGAAGTGATCCCGGAACGCCTCGGTGTCCGCGTCGAACACGCGGCGCATCGCGGCCCGCTCCCGACCGATCGGCCGGATCTCGAGCCCGTCGGGCAGGGGCGCCACCGGCAGGTCGTCGAGATCCGGTCGCTCCATGGACGCGAACCGCCGGAACGCCGTGTAGCCTGTCCCCTCGAGCAGGACCTTCGCGCCCCGGTCGCCGTCGGACGTGTACGTGGTCAGGGCCCGGACACGGTCGATCGTCCCACCCGCCGTGGCATGTTCGGCGGCCAGCTCGTTCCGGCGCTGTTCCGTCCAGGCGAGCAGCTGGGTCCCGATGCCGCGCCGACGCCAGTCGGGATGGACGATGCCGACGCCCTCGTACCAGCGCTCGCCGTCGTTCGAATCGTTCCACTCGACCCGGGCATAGGCGACCAGGTGGCCATCGATCTCGGCGACGACGAGGTCGCGTGCCGGGTCGCAGCGCTCGAGGTGGTGGTAGTAGTTTGCGAAGCCTTGGAAGCTGTGGTGTTCGATCTCGCCATCGACCACCCGGCTCGCAACCTGGGCGGCCCACAGGTCGGGCAGGACCGCGTCGAGGTCGGTGCACAGCTGGAGACGGGCCGGCCCGACCGGAAGCGGAGCCGTCAGCGTGTCGTTGGTCGTCATCACCAGCCTCCCGGTCCGTACTTCGTGTCCATGTGTTTCGTGACCGACTTGCCGATCGCCTTCCACTTCCGCTTCTCCTCGGCCCGGGCGAGGGCGTCGACGCGGCGGGCGTGGTGGGCGGTCTCGCGGACGAGCTTCTGCCAGCTCTCGAGGCGGTCCGCGCCGAGGCTGTCATCGGCCAGGGCAGCCGCGATCGCGCAGCCGGGCTCCCCGTTGTGGCTGCAGTTGCCGAACCGGCAGCGCTCGACGATCTCGTCGATGTCGGTGAACGACTGGTCGAGCCCGTCCGCGTCCCAGAGCGACAGCTCGCGCATGCCCGGTGTGTCGAGGATCAGCCCGCCCTCGGGCAGGAGATGGAGCTGGCGGCGGGTGGTCGTATGGCGGCCGCGGGCGTCGTCGGCCCGAACCTCACGAACGAGCGCCCGATCCTCGCCGGCGAGCGTGTTCAGCAGGGTCGATTTGCCGACTCCGGACGAGCCGACGAAGGCGACCGTCCGGCCGGCGGGGATCCGCTCCCGGACCTCGTCGAC
>JALYPW010000173.1 GCA_030856145.1 Chloroflexota bacterium
TGTCGACGACGTCGCTGCTCGTCAGCCCGAGGTGGAGATAGCGACCCTCCGGCCCGATCGACTCGGCAACCTGGCTCACGAATGCGATGACGTCGTGGTCGGTCGTCTTCTCGATCTCGGCAATCCGCTCGGGATCGACGGCGGCCCGGGCCTCGATGACCGCGAGTGCCTCCGCTGGGACGACGCCGCGCGCCGCCTGTGCCCGGCTGACCGCGAGCTCGACCCGGAGCATCTGCTCGAAACGGGCCTCCTCGGTCCAGATCGCGCCCATCTCGGGCAGCGTGTAGCGCCGGATCACCGGCCGGCTCCGACGGGCGCCGCGGGCGATACCCCGATGTCGTGCCGGCGCTGCATCCCCGGCCAGGAGATTCGGTTCGCGGCGCATTCCGCGACGAGCCGGGCGGTCCCGGCATCCAGCCCGAGCCCGACGACGGTCAGCACGCGGCCGCCGGCGGTCGTCCAGCCTCGATCGTCCGTGGCCCGGGTGGCCGCGTGGAAGACGAGCGCTCCGTCGGCCGCCGCTTCCTCGACGCCCTCGATCCGATCGCCGATCGTGGGCGTCGCCGGATAGCCGCCCGACGCCAGGACGATCGCCACTGTCGCGCCGGGCAGGGACGCCTGCAATGCCGCCGGTCCATGGGGCAGGGCGCCACGCGCGGCCGCCAGGAGGAGCGGTCCGAGGGGGCCGGCCAGCCGGGGCAGGATCGCCTGCGTCTCCGGGTCGCCGAAGCGGGCGTTGAACTCGAGCAGGCGTGGGCCGTCGTCGGTCAGCATCAGCCCGGCGTACAGGGCGCCGCGGAACGGGCTGCCCCGCCGGGCCAGCTCGGCGAGGATCGGCAGGTGGAAGCGCACCACGAGGTCGTCGGCCGCCGTGTCGGACAGATCCGGGATCGGCGAGATGGCGCCCATGCCACCGGTGTTCGGTCCCGTGTCGACGTCGCCGAGGCGCTTGTGATCGCGGGCGATCGGAAGGCCGAACGCGATCCGCCCGTCCGCGAGCGCAATGACGCTGGCTTCGGGACCGACGAGTCGCTCCTCGACGACGAACCGAGCGTCCATGGCGGCGATGACGGGGGCTGCTTCATCGGCGGTGTCGCAGACGGTGACGCCCTTGCCCGCGGCGAGGCCATCCTCCTTCACGACGATCCCGCCGCTCACCGCGAGCTCGGTGGCGTACTCGATCGCTGCCCGGCGCTCCTCGACCTCGAACACGCGGCCGCGTGCCATCGGAACGCCGGCTGCCTCCGCGACCTCCCGGCAGAATGCCTTGGAGGTCTCGATCCTGGCCGCCGCCGCGGACGGCCCGAACACCGGGATGCCGGCCTCGGTCAGGGAGTCCGCGACGCCCGCCGCCAGCGGCGCCTCCGGCCCGATGACGACGAGCTCGACCGCACGCTCGCGGGCGAGCGCCAGGATCGCGGCCGGGTCGAGCGGGTTCACGCCGGGGGCCACCCGGACGCGCGGCTCGCGTCCGATCGCGTCCGAACCGGGCGCCACGACGACCTCGTTCACGCCGGGCTCCGTGCCCAGCTTCCAGGCGAGCGCGTGCTCGCGCGCCCCGCCACCGACGACGAGGATCCGGGTCGGCTGGACGAGGTACCTCATCGCTGCCCGGCCGGCCGTCGGCTGCGCATCTGGTGCGCACGGCGACGATCGAGGGCCGGCGAGACGGCCGAATCCAACACGTCCGCCGTCGTTTCGCGCAGCCGGCGCGCAGACTGGCGGCCGCCCGGATCGCCGGCCGTCGTACCGTGCACGTAGCGCGCAATCGCCGCTCGGCGGGCCTTCGCGCGGCGATCGAACGGGCTCACGTGCCGGCCACGACGCGATGGCGCATCGGGCGCCAGGCCCGCTCGATCGTCTGCGTCCGCTCCGGCCCGACGGACACGAGAACGATCGGCGCCCCGGCGTGCTCCTCGAGGGCGGTCACGTAGCGGCGCGCCGCAGCGGGCAGGTCGGACAAGGCCCGGACCGTGTGGATCGGCTCCTCCCAGCCCGGAAAGTCCTCGTAGATGGGCGTCGCCCGGTCGAGCAGGAGCGCCGATGACGGCCACGCCTCGATCCGCCTGCCGCCGATCTCGTACGCGACGCACAGCCGAATCGGGTCGACGCCGGACAGGATGTCGAGCTTGTTGAGCATGATCGAGCTGACCGAGTTGACGGCCACGGCGTAGCGGGTCGAGACCGCATCGAAGAACCCGACCCGGCGAGGCCGGCCGGTCGTCGTCCCGACCTCGTGGCCGCGCTCCGCGATCCCCTGCCCCACCCCATCGAGGAGCTCCGTCGGGAACGGCCCCGACCCGACCCGGGTCGCGTACGCCTTCATGACCCCGAAGACCTCGTCCACCTGGCGCGGCCCGATCCCACCGCCGGTGCACGCCCCGCCCGCGATCGGCGACGACGAGGTCACGAACGGGTAGGAGCCGTGGTCGATGTCGAGGAGCGTGCCCTGGGCGCCCTCGAGCAGCACGTGGTCGCCGCGCCGCAACGCGTCCTGGACGAGCCACGTGACGTCGACGAGATGGGGCGCCAGACGGCGGCCCCAGGCGAGCGCCTGCTCGACGAGCGGCTCGACCTCGAACTGGATCTCTGCCCCGAGCGCTGCCAGGACCGCGTTCTTCTCGGGCAGGACCCGCTCGAGCTTCGCGCGCAAGGCCGCCTCGTCGAGGAGGTCCTCGAGGCGGAGCCCGGTCCGGGCCGCCCGATCCTCGTAGGCGGGACCGATCCCCCGGCCCGTCGTCCCGACCTTCGCCCCGGCGAGACGATTCTCGCGGGCGACGTCGAGGGCCCGGTGGTAGGGCAGGATCACGTGGGCCGCAAAGCTCGCCCGAAGGCGGCTGATGTCGATGTCGCGGGCGGCCAGCCCGTCGAGCTCCTCGATCAGTGTCGCCGGGTTGACCACGACGCCCGGCCCGATGACCGGCACGATGTGCGGGTAGAGGATCCCCGACGGGACCAGGTGAAGCTTGAACACCTCGTCGCCGAGCATCAGGGTGTGGCCCGCATTGTCGCCGCCCTGGTAGCGCACAACGAGGGCGGTCTGCTCCGCGAGGAAGTCGGTCGTCTTGCCCTTGCCCTCGTCGCCCCACTGGAGCCCGACGATCACTGTGGCAGGCAACGGGCACCCTCCCCTTCGAGCTGGGCTTCGCTCTCCGAGGTCCAAGGCGGAGCTCCGCGACGCCATTGGCCCGAGGACATGAAGAGACCCCGGTCGAGGCCGGGGTCCGGGATAGTTTTCTCCCGCGATTCTTCGCCGGCGTCGTGGCGAAGATGGACGTCGAAGGTGCTCGATCGCCTCACGGGACGAACGACGCGCCTTCCTCGAGCAACGGCGGTCTCCTTGACGCTGCACGCGGGTGCTGAGGACCGGGGCAGTATAGCCCGGCCACGTCGATCGCCGCCGCCGACCGAGCCGCCGAATCGGCCGAGTGGGACGTTCGGTCAACGGCGGCAGGACCTCCGGCAGGACCAACCGGCGATCGCCCGCAGTTAGCCTTCCGATGTGATGCGCCTGCTCGGGGGACTGGGTTTGCTGGCCCCCCTCTCGCTCCTTGCGGTCTGGCTCGCGATGCCGGCCGTCATCGACTCGTGGTTCGACGATGGATCGCGGTCCATCCTCGCCGCGTTCGTGGCGGGCATCATGGGCGTGTCCCTGACGGCGGGCCTGGTCTTCCTGTACGTCCGGCTCCGCCTCCGGAGTCTGATCCAGGCGGCCGAGCGGCTGGCGGCCGGCGAACTGGGTGTCAGCGTTGGCTCGTTGCCGACGAGCCGCGGCCTCGAGGGCCGCCTGGGCCGGGCGATCGATGCGATCTCGATTGCCCTGACCGAGACGACCGACGCCGCGACGGTCGACAAGCTGACCGGTGTCAGCAACCGCCAGACCCTCCTTGTCGAGCTCTTCGCCGAGGTCGAGCGGGCGAACCGCTACGAGCGCGCCCTGTCGGTCGCGTTCGTCGACATCGACCACTTCAAGAACGTCAATGACACGTACGGCCATGCGGCCGGCGACATCGTCCTGCGCGGCGTCGCCCAGACGATCAACGCCAACCTCCGCGCCTCCGACCAGGTCGGTCGCTACGGCGGCGAGGAGTTCATGCTCCTCCTGACCGAGACCGACGTCGAAGAGGGCGCCAGCCTGACCGAGAAGCTCCGGACACTCGTCGCGAGGCAGCAGTACGAGATCGGGCCCGGTCAGTCGCTCGGGGTCACGATCTCGATCGGGATCGCCGGCGGCAAGGGCGGCGCGCTCCGGAGCGACACCCTCGTCCGCGACGCGGATGCCGCGATGTACTCGGCCAAGTCGCTCGGCCGGAACCAGACCTACATCTTCGCCGAGCCCGACGAGGATGCCCGGGTGCCGCGCGCACCGATCTCGTCGGCTGGACGGTTGCTCGCCATGCAGGTCGGCAAGGCCGCGCGTGATGCGGCCACTGCCAGCCTCACCTCGTTCATCTCGCCGCTTCCCCACTATCGCGGCCAGCCATCCGCGCTGATCGCCTCGATCGTGGTCGCGATGGCCCGGAACCTCGACCTGGGCGAGGCCGAGGTGGACCGGATCCGGACCGCTGCCCTCCTCCACGACGTCGGCAAGGTCGCCGTCCCGGCCGCGATCCTCGACAAGCCGGCAGCCCTGTCATCCGCGGAGTGGCGGACCGTCGTCCAGCACCCCCGGATCGGCCAGGTGATCCTCGAGCAGGCCGCCGCCCTCAAGGAGGCGGTCCCGATCATCCTCCATCACCACGAGCGCTACTCGGGTCATGGCTACCCGTTCGGCCTGCGTGGCAACGACATTCCGCTGGGCGCCCGGATCGTGTCGATCGCCGACGCCTACGATGCGATGACCCACGACCGGCCATACAAGCGGGCGATGAGCCACGACTCCGCGATCAAGGAGCTCCGACGCCACGCCGGGACGCAGTTCGACCCGGAGCTGGTCGCGCTGTTCTGCGACCTGTTCGCCAACGTGGCGCCCGTGCCTGATCCGGCGATCGTCGCGATGACATCCGGGGCGGCCGCGATGGCCGAGGTCCACGCCCCGCGTCGCCGCCGTCGGCGAGCGAATGACGGCGCCGCGAGCTCAGAGAGCTCGTCGGGCGCGGCCCGAGGGTCCGCGGCCGGCTGATCCGCGCCGGTCGATCGGCCCGTGCATTCGTCGTGAAGCCCGACGTAAGCGCCCGTGCAGCGCCGCCTGCTACGTTCCCGATTGCCCGCCAGGCATCAGCCGGTCCCGCCGAGTGACACCGTCCAGGTCCGCCGACCACCGATGGTCCACGACCCGCCGGATTGGCCCGACCGCCGGGGTCGGCGCCTCTTCCACGTCCCGCTGCCCGCCGCGCTGTTCCCGCCGGAACGCAGGGCCGAGCCGATTTGTCGTCGGCCGGCCGAGAAGGAGTACGGACCGTGAATCGGGTCCTCTTGACCGGACGCCTCACCCGCGACCCGGAGATGCGCAGCCTTGCCAGCGGCAAGGCGGTGACGCAGTTCAGCGTCGCCACCAACGAGTACATCGGCCAGGGCAAGGAGAAGGCCGAGTATCACAACATCGTGACCTGGGATCGCCTGGCCCAGACGTGTGGCGAGTTCCTCGGCAAGGGCCAGCAGGTCGCGATCGAGGGCCGGATCCAGACCCGGACCTGGGACGATGACGCCGGCAAGCGCCATTGGAAGACCGAGATCGTGGCCAACCACGTGGAGATGCTCTCGGGTCGCCGCAAGAAGGACTACGCGGCCGAGTCGGCGGCGAACGGGCTGGCAGCCCAGGCGGCGGCGTACGGCGACGAGGACGATGCCGACGCCGACGAGAGCGCGGCGATCGCCCGGGCGGCCGAGCCGCTCACCGAAGCGGACGAGGAGGTCGTCGCCGCTTGAACGTTCTCGCGGAACGGATCGAATGTTCCCTGGACCGGCGGTGGCTTCCCCTCCCACCGCCGGTCCAATCCTCGGGCCAATGGCCTCGCGGAGCTCGGCCTTGGGCCTCGGAGGGCATCCGCAAGAACGGTTGCCGGTTCTCTGCTCGGTCAGACGAATTCGAAGAAGCTCACCGCGAGGATGATGTAGACCAGGATCAGAAGGGCACCCTCGAGCCAGTTCGATTCGCCGTCGAGGGCGATCAGGGCGCTGATTCCGACGGCGGCGGCGACAGCGGCGACCTCGAGCGGCGTGAAGACGAGGGTCATGTCCTGGCCGAGAACGAGGCCGAGGAGGACGAGGACCGGGGCGACGAAGAGCGCGACCTGGAGGCTCGAGCCGTAGGCCACGGCCATCGCGAACTCCATCTTGTTCTTGTAGGCGAGCTGGACCGCGACCAGGTGCTCGGCGAGGTTGCCGATCGTCGGGATGAGGACCACGCCGACGAAGA
>JALYPW010000189.1 GCA_030856145.1 Chloroflexota bacterium
TCGAACTGGCGGGCGCCGAACAGCGCGAGCGGCGATTGAGCCGTGTCCTCGACGATGTCCGCCACGACTACGACTACATCCTCCTTGACTGCCCCCCGTCTCTCGGGCTTCTGACCGTGAACGCCCTAACGGCCGCGGATTCCGTGCTCATCCCCACCCAATGTGAGTACTACGCCCTGGAAGGCCTGTCGCAGCTGATCGCGACGTTGAACCTCGTTCGGGACAACCTGAACCCGCGCCTCGCGATCAAGGGCGTCGTCCTCACGATGTACGACGCACGAACGAACCTGTCCGCGGACGTGGCGGCCGAAGTCCGCAACCACCTGGGCGCCGCCGTCTTCGAGACGGTGATCCCGCGGAGTGTCCGCCTGTCCGAAGCACCCAGCTTCGGCCTCCCGGTCGCCCTGTACCGGGGCGATTCGCGCGGCGCCGTCGCGTATGACGCGCTCGCCACGGAGCTTCTGCGTCGCGACGCCAGCAGCCCGTCGAACGGACATCCGGTGGGAGACGCCTCGCGATCGACGAGGTCGGCGGAGGCCCGGCCGTCCAGCGCCGACGAGCGTGCGCCGGTCGCGACCGGCGCACCGTCATGACGGTTCGATCCGAGCGGCACGCCGGCCTCGGTCGGGGTCTGTCGTCGCTGATCCCTCAGCGCGCCCAGGTGTCCTCGACGAGCGATATCCCGCTCGACCGGATCCGTCCCAACCCACGCCAACCGCGGCAGCGGATGGATCCCGCCGAGCTCGAGGGTCTCGCCGCAAGCATCCGCGAACACGGAGTCCTCCAGCCGATCCTCGTCACCGAGACGCTCGACGGCTACCAGCTCGTCGCGGGCGAGCGTCGGTTCCGGGCGAGTCAGCAGGCTGGCCTCGAGCGCATCCCGGCGGTGATCCGTCAGCTCGCCGATCGCGACCAGCTCGAGCTGGCGCTCGTCGAGAACCTCCAGCGCGCCGATCTGGGACCAATGGAGGAGGCCCGCGCATACGAGGTCCTCGTGTCGGAGTTCGGCCTGACCCACGAGCAGATCGCCCGGCGCGTCGGGCGGGCCAAGTCGACGGTCACGAACACGCTCCGTCTGCTCGACCTCGATCCGGCCGTCCAGGAGGCGCTCGTGGAGGGCCGCCTGACCGAGGGCCACGCCCGGGCGATCGGCGGCCTGCCGGCTGAGCATCAGGCGCGCGTCGCCGCAAGCGTCGTGGCCCAACAATTCTCGGTCCGCCAGACGGAGGAGTTCGTCCGTCGCCTGCGCCAACCACGCTCGGCTCCGGCGGCCAGCGCGCGCATCGTCGATCCGGACTTCGAGCGGGTTGAGGACGATCTCCGTCGCCGGCTCGGGACCAAGGTCACGCTCGCTCGCTCGCGCAAGGGAGGCCGGATCATCATCGAGTTCTATAGCGACGAGGAGCTCGGACAGCTCTACGACCGATTGATCGGAGGACCTCCGTGACCGAAGAAGCCACCAAGACGCGAGCCGCCGCCGAGGCCAAACCCTCGCGGCGGGCGAAGGGCGCGAGCGGTGGTTCGGAGTACAACGCTTCGAGCATCCAGGTGCTCGAGGGGCTCGAGGCCGTCCGTCGCCGACCGGGCATGTACATCGGTTCGACGGACGTCCGTGGCCTCCACCATCTCGTGTGGGAAGTCGTCGACAACTCGATCGACGAGGCGATGGCCGGCCACGCCACCACGATCCTCGTCACGATCAAGGCTGATGACACGGTCATCGTCGTCGACGACGGCCGCGGGGTGCCCGTCGGCAAGCACTCGACCGGCAAGGACGCCCTAGAAGTCGTTCACACGGTCCTCCACGCCGGCGGCAAGTTCGGCGGCGGCGGCTACAAGGTGTCGGGCGGCCTCCACGGCGTCGGCGTCAGCGTCGTCAACGCCCTGTCCTCGTGGATGCGCGTCGAATCCTCACGGGATGGCACGACCTGGTCGCAGGAATACGAGCGGGGCAAGCCGAAGACCCCCGTCACGAAGGTCGGCCCGAGCGGCGGCCGACACGGCACAACGACCCAGTTCCGGGCAGACGCCGAGATGTTCGAGTCGACCGAGTACTCGTTCGAGACGATCTCGCAGCGCCTTCGCGAGTCCGCCTACCTGACGAAGGGCGTCTGGATCACGCTCAAGGACGAGCGGACCGATCGGGAGCGATCGTTCTACTTCGAAGGCGGCCTCGTCTCGTTCGTTCGGCACCTGAACCGGAACAAGGAAGCCCTCCATCAGAAGCCGATCTATTGCGAGAAGCGCGAGGGGTCGACGTCGGTCGAGGTCGCCCTTCAGTACAACGACACGTACACCGAGAACGTCCTCGCGTTCGCGAACAACATCAATACCGTCGATGGTGGCACGCATGTGACCGGCTTCCGGGCGGCCCTGACAAGTTCGCTGAATGATTGGGCCCGGCGGGCGAGCGTTCTCAAAGGAGCCGATGCCAACCTGTCGGGCGACGACGTCCGGGAGGGTCTCACCGCCGTCGTGAGCGTGAAGCTGACCGACCCGCAGTTCGAGGGCCAGACCAAGGCCAAGCTCGGCAATGCCGAGGTGAAGGGCCAGGTCCAGACGGCGCTCGCCGAGGCGCTCGGCCAATATCTCGACGAGAACCCCGGCGACG
>JALYPW010000192.1 GCA_030856145.1 Chloroflexota bacterium
GAGGACGTCTCCGCCGATCGTCACGCCGCTATTACCGTTGATCGAGGGGAAGTCGAACCAGTCGGCATCGGTGCCGAGCTTGGCCGCCTTGTTGACCTGGCCGGTGATGATTCCACCGACGAAGCCACCCTCGTAGTACATCGACGCGGTCGGATTGGCGCTGAACGCCTGACCGATCCCGTCGACGAAGCCACGGCCGAGGGCCGCCTTGATGCCGCCATCGACGTTGGTGTCGTTGAGCACATCGGTCATCGCCTTGACGGCGGCGACCACGGTCGGGTCGCTCCAGTCGCCGTCCTTGCTGAACAGCTTCGTGTACGCCTCAGGCCCGGCCTGGCGGACGTAGATGCTCTCGAACCAGTCGGTCAGAGTCCACGAGTCCTTGGCGCCGAGGCCGAGCGGCTTCTGGCCCTTGTCCACGAGCGTCTTGAGCACCGCGTTGAAGGCATCCCAGTCCTTGGGGACCTCGACGCCGGCATCGGTGAACTTCTTCGGGCTGTACCAGAACGTGCTCTTGCTGTTGAACTTCACCATGATCCCGTACAACTCGCCATCGACCGAGCCGATGTCGAGGATGCCTGGGGCGTAGTTCGGGGCGAGGGCAGCGGCGTCGATCCCGAGGTCAGACACCTTCTTGATCGAGCCGTCCTTGGCGAAGCGGCGCAGGAAGCCGATGCCCGGCAGGATCGCGACGTCCGGCGGGTTGCCGCCGGTGATCCGGGTCTGGAGTGCGGTCGCATAGTTGTCGCGGACCGATTCGTACTTGGCCTCGATGCCCGTCTTGGCCTTGAAGGCGTCGAGGACCTTCTGGAAGGACTCCTGCTCGCTGCCGCCCCACAGGGAGGTGACGGTGATCGAGCCGCCGGCGGTCGCCGAACCGGTGGGCGCGTCGCTGCCACCGGCCGACGGGGCCGTCGACGGCGTGGTCCCGGTGCTGCCGGCTGGAGTCTGGGTTGCCCCGCCGCCGCACGCGCTCACGATGAGCACGGCCGCGAGCGGCAAGGTCAGGAATCGCGGGAACTTGGCCATCGGGCCTCCTCCTCTACCGCGGACGTCGGAACTGGCCGACGCCTCGCCCGGTCGCCCACGTCGAGCGACCATCACATCGGTTCCCACTCGGGTGGGTCCGCTTCCCGGGCTCGCCGGGTCAATGGTCGACAGCGACCGATCCATTCGTCGCCCAGCCCTGTCTCGGGATCGGAGGCCGTGGCCAGCCGGGCGGGACGGGCGGCGGTGGCTCGGGCGTGTCGCCGCGCCGGATTCGTGTATCCGTGGCCGAGACTAGCGGCGCACTCTCGGCGATGTCAACGGTACAGGTACATCTCAGATCGGGTCCGCGACGGGTGCTGGGAAGCGTCGGCCGTGCTCAGGTCGGCCGATCGCGGAGCCGGATCGTCCGGATCTCCCATGGCCCGAGCGCGATGTGCAACCTCCCGTCCGGCTCGATCGCGAGGTCGCCGCCGAGCCGGCCGAGCAGGTCCACGTCTCGGGCCGCGTGGATCGCCCGACCCGAGATCACCACGGTCGTGGCCGTGCCCGTCTGGGCGACGATCCGCGCCTCGAGTTCGCCACCGCGCCGGCGCAACGCGCTGAGGACGACATCGCGACCGGCCAGCCGCAGGCTCCCACTCCCGGGGCCGGGTTCGGGCCGGATCGGCACGTCGTCGCCGGCCTCGCGGTCGTCGCCTGCCTGGCCCGCGGTCGCCGTGCCCGGCGCCGTCACGAACGGCAGGTGGTACGCCTCCGCCTGCGCCGCCACGCCGCCGGTCGACCACGTCCCGGCATGCGGCAGGAGCCCGAAGCCGAACCGCCACGGGCCGACCATCTGAGCCGCCGGCACCGGCACCTCGGGGCCGGCCGGATCCTCGCGGAACGGGTTGTCGTTGCGGCTGATCAGCCCGGTCGAGCGCAGGATTGTCAGGGCCAGCTCGCGACCGTCCACGAGCTCGTACTCGGTGACGTGATCGAGCAGGATCGTCGCACCCGCGGCGTGGACCCAGCCGTGGGCCGGGAACGTCGGGGTCGCCACCTCGCCGTGACCGGCCTCCTCGGTCAGGCCGCGCTCCACGACGGCGAACTGGCCCTCGGCAGCCGAGCGATCGGTGGCCGTTGGGAGCGGGACGTGCCAGCGGACGCGGTGATCGCGGGCCGGGTTGACAAAGGCGATGACGACCCGCACGAAGGGCTCCCCGATGCGCAGCTCGAGGGTCGTCGTGACCTCCACCGGCGCGGTCGTCGGGTTGCGCTCGGAGCCGTCGTCGGTCAGTCCGATCGGCCAGTCGTAGCGGGTGACGACCGCGAGCCGGCCCCGGATCGGGCCGCCGTCCGCGGCCGTGACCTCGACTTCGACCGGTCGATCGACCAGCCGATCCTGCGCCGGCGGACCGTAGTTGTACGTGTCGCCGTAGTCGCCGCCGTCCACGAGCCGCCCGACCCCCGTCAGACGCACGCCGCCGCCGACGATCTCGAGGGTGCCATCGTCGGCGACCGTCACCCGGACGAGCCCGTTGTCGAGGAACCGCTCGCCGACGACCACTGCCCCCTCGTCTGCGTCCGATGCGGCCATCGCGGCCTCGACCGGCCGGACCGTCGAAATCCCGAGCGCCGCTACCGGGACGGCGGCCGCGAACCGCCGTCGGTCGCCGCGCACGATCGTCACTTCCCACGGCTCGTCCGGTCTGCCGGCCACCGCGGCGGCGGCCGCGTCAAGGATGGTGTCGACGTCGAAGTCCGCCGCCGCGGCAGGATCGTCCACCAGCAGGACGAGGCGCCGCTCGCCGCCGCCGTCCTGGATCAGGTGGCCGTCGAGGGAGTGACCGAAGAGCTCCCGGCCGTGGAGCCGTCGCGCGAACAGCTCGGGGATCTGGCGCCCGGTCAGGTTCAGCCGGCGGAGCACGGTTTCGGGTCGATCGAGCAGCTGGGTCGGGACACGCCGCCCGTCGCCCAGCTCGAGCTCCACGGTGTCCCACGCCGCGGGCACATCGACGTCGACCTCGACGACGTCGGTCCGATCGTGCGGCGAGGGATTCGCCACGACCACGCTCCCGCGCGGTGCGCCGGCCGCGAGAGGCCGCAGGGCTGCTTCGACGAGGCCGCGGCCGATCTGCTCGGCCTCGGCGTAACGGGTCAGGACCTGGCTCACGACTGCGTCCTGCGAGCAGCCGCAGATCGAATCGTGGGCCGAGTTGTCGACCAGCCGGCGCCAGGCTAGATCCAGCAGCCGGGTCGGCCACGCGCCGCCGTGGAGCGCGGCCAGGGGCTCGGCGTAGCGCTCCAGGATCCGCTCCGCCCGGCCGGCCGCGACCTTGATGTCGATCCGGGCCGACGTGACATTCATGAGCATGTTCGCCCGGGCCGCCGAGCGGAGCTCGCCCGTCCAGACCGGCGCGACGGCCGGGTCCGGGACGTCGGGATCGGCGACTCCTGCATCGAACGAGCGGATGTACCGGGTCAATGTCTCGATCCGGACCGCGATGTCGTCGCGCCGGGCGTTCGCATCCTCAACGATCTGGGCAAGGCGCGGCGAGGGGACCGCGTGATCCGTGCCGTACATCGCGAGGATCGAGCGGTCGCCGTAGAACGCCCGGCTGGCGTCGACGTAGCGGGCGACCTTGTCGGCGAGCCGGTCCGGGATCGCGAGCAGGTACGCACCGTTGCCGTAGCCACCGACGAGGTACTCGGCCCGGACGGACGAGCCGTCAGGCGAGCGCCAGGTGAACGCGTGGCGGTCGATCGCGGCCGGAACGCCGCGCCAGACGACCGCGTGGCGGATCCCCGCCCGGCGCAGGATCTGGGGCATCTGGGCCACGTGACCGAACATGTCCGGCAGGTAGCCCACCGGCATCGCCGCTCCGAACGCCTCGGCCGCGTGCCAGCCGATCTCGAGGTTCCGGATCAGCGTCTCGCCCGAGACGAGGAACTCGTCCATGAGGATCTGCCACGGCCCGATCGCCAGCCGGCCGTCCGCGATCAGGCGCTCGATCCGGTGGCGGTTCTCGGGCCGGATCTCGAGGTAGTCGTCGATCGTGGCGACCTGGCCGTCGAGGGTGAAGGCCAGGCGCTCGTCGGCGTCCATCGAGTCAAGGAGCTGGTCGACGAGCTCGACGAGGCGCATCCGGAAGACCTGGAACGGCTCGTACCACTCGCGATCCCAGTGGGTGTGCGGGACGAGATGGATGATCGTCGGGCCTTCCGGGTCCGTCCTTGGCGCGGATGCCTCGCCGGTCGTCACGCCCCGGCCTGCGC
>JALYPW010000213.1 GCA_030856145.1 Chloroflexota bacterium
CGCCGGGCTGGTCCGAGACCATCGCGACCGCAGCGGCCCGCCGCCGCCTCGAGGAAGGTGCCGATGCCGCGCGTCCGATCGCCGCGTGGGACGCCGACCGATCGGACTGGCGGGCCCTCGGCCCGTCGATGGAGACGGCGCCGGGCTGACCGGCGCTCGAGGTCAGCTAGAGCCGGACCGACGGCGGCCGATCCCGATCGAACATGTGGACCGTGTCGACGAACCGGACCTGCTTGGTCTGGTAGCCCATCACGAGCGAATGGGTTCGCGCCCCGCCGCCGAAGAAGCGAACGCCTTCGAGCAGGTCGCCGGCGGTCACGCCGGTCGCCGAGAAGACGAGGTTCTCGCCCGGCGCCAGGTCCTCGGTGTGGTAGACCCGGTCCTCGTCGCCGTGCCCCATCCCTGAGCCGCGAGCCCGCTCCTCGTCGCTCCGATAGCGGAAGCGGGCCTGGATCTCGCCGCCGAGACAGCGCAGCGCCGCCGCCGTGATGACCCCCTCGGGCGCTCCGCCGATGCCCATCACCGCGTGGACGCCGGTCCCCGAGACGGCGGTCGAGATCGCCGCGGACAGATCGCCGTCGCTGATCAGCTGGATCCTGGCCCCGGCCGCGCGGACCTCGGCGATGAGCGCCTCGTGGCGTGGTCGCTCGAGGATCACGACCGTGATGTCGGCCACGTTCCGGCCGAGTGCGGCGGCGATCCGCCGGAGGTTCTCGGTCGGGCTGTCGCGGATGTCGACGTGCCCGGCTGCGCCCGGGCCCACGCACAGCTTCTCGAGGTACGTGTCCGGGGCGTGAATCAGGCCACCCTTCTCCGATGCCGCGAGGACCGTGATTGCGCCGGCCTGGCCGTGGGCCACGAGGTTCGTGCCCTCGAGCGGGTCCACCGCGATATCGATCTCGGGATTGTCCTCGACGCCTTTCGGGGTCCGCCGCCCAACCGGCTCGCCGATCCAGAGCATCGGCGCCTCGTCGCGCTCGCCCTCGCCGATGACGATCGTGCCGGCGAATTCGATCTCGTCCATCGTCCGGCGCATCGCCTCGACCGCGGCCTGGTCGGCTTCGTCCTTCTCGCCACGGCCCATGAACCGTGCCGACGCGAGCGCTGCCGCCTCGGTGACGCGAACCATCTCAAGAGCGAGGAGCTGTTCCATCAGTGGCGGAAGTGCCGGCGACCCGTGAACACCATCGCGAGGTGGTGGCGGTCGGCGACCTCGATCGCCATCTCGTCCCGGATCGAGCCGCCCGGCTGGATGATCGCGGTGACGCCGGCCTGGGCCGCCATCTGGATCCCGTCCGGGAACGGGAAGTAGGCGTCGCTGGCCATGACCGCGGTCTTGGAGCGGTCGCCGGCCCGGCGGAGCGCGATCTCGACCGACGTCTGGCGACTCGCCTGGGCGGCCCCGATCCCGATCGTCGCGCCGTTCCGGGCGAGGACGATCGCGTTCGAGCGGACGTGGCAGACCGAGCGCCAGGCGAACAGGAGATCGTTCAGCTCGTCGAGCGTCGGCCGCCGCTTCGTGACGACCTGGAGACGGCTCCGATCGAGGCCGACCTCGTCGAGGCTCTCGACGAGCAGCCCGCCGGCAACCCGCTTGAAGTCGAGGGTCGCGATGCCGTAGTCGCGCATGCCCTCGGTCGGGTCGGGTGGGATGGCGAGGATCTCGAGGCCGGCCTTGGCCTTGAGGATACCGAGCGCCGCCTGGCTGTAGCTCGGGGCGACGACCGCCTCGTAGGAGTTGGCGGCGATCTCGCGGGCGGTCGCCCCGTCCATCTCGCAGTTGACCCCGACGATCCCGCCGAACGCGGCCACCGAGTCGGTCTCGAGGGCGTGGCGATAGGCCTCCACGAGCTCGTCGGACGAGGCGATCCCGACCGGATCGGTGTGCTTGACGATCGCGACCGTCGGCGCCGTGAAGTCGCGCGCGATCCGGTACGCGGTGTCGAGGTCGAGGTAGTTGTTGAACGACGGCCGCTCGCCCCGGATCTGGGTCGCGTCGGCCAGGGTCCCGCTGCGGTGGGTCGTCTCGCGATAGAACGCGGCGCGCTGGTGGGGGTTCTCGCCGTAGCGCAGGTCGTCGACCTTCTCGAAGACGACCGCGAGGCGCTGCGGAAAGGTCGTGTTCGAGATCTGGTTGAGGTAGGCGGCGATCTCCGCGTAGTAGGCGGCGACAGCGCCGAACGCATCGGCCGCGAGTTGTGCCCGGAGCTCGGCGCTGACCACGTGATGACGCTTCAGCTCGGTCACGAGCTTGGGGTAGTGCTCGGGGCTGCCGACGGCGGCCACGCCTGCGCCGTTCCGGGCGGCGGCGCCGAGGAGGGCCGCGCCACCGACATCGATCATCTCGATCGCCTCGTCGATCGGAACGAGGTGGGCGCCCACCGCAGGGGCGAACGGGCTGACGTTGACGACGACGATGTCGATCGCGCCGATGCCCTGGCTGGCGAGCTCCTCCATCTGGGCCGGAATGTCGCGACGGGCGAGGATGCCGGCGTAGATCGCCGGATGGAATGTCTTGATCTGGCCACCGATCAGGGTCGGCAGGCCGGTCAGCTCGGAGACGGGACGAACCTCGATGCCGTCGGCGGCGAGGTGTTCGCGGGTCCCGTCCGTGGCGAAGATCTCGATGTCGAGGGCCAGCAGATCGCGAGCGAGGGCCGAGATTCCGTCGCGGTTCGCGACCGACAGCAGGGCTCGCAACCGGATCTCCTCCTCCGACGCGGGCACGCCGCGAGTGGGCGCACGCTCGACATCGTCGAGTATACCCCCGGCCCGTGGCATACTCCGTCGTCAGCGGCGACCAGCCGCGCGTGGCGAGACGCCGCGGAGAGCCATACCGCCGGTGCGGTCCCGGACGTCACCCGACCCGAACCCGGCTCCGATCAGCGAGGATGGAACGTGCGGCTGCTTCCCTGGGAGTACCTCTTCACGCGGTTCGACACGCACTTGTTCCCCGACCTGTACACGGCGACCTGGGTCGCGACCACCGCCCTTCTCGTCGGGCTGATCGTCCTCTACAACGTCCGGACGCGGGCCCTCCACCGGCACGCGCCGTACCTCGATATGTACGAGTGGCTCCTGTGGTCGGGAATCAGCCTGTTCGGGCTGATCCTGGTCGCGGCCGTCTTCAACTTCTATCTGATCGTCCTGCTCGTGATCCTGATCAGCGGTCTGGCCGTGATGGCCTGGGTCCGCTTCGTCCGGTTCCCGCCGGTCTTCGAGGTGTACGACCAGAAGCTGGCCAAACAGCGCTACTTCACGCGCTCCAAGTTCGCCCATCCCGAGTCCACGATCCGGCCCAAGGCCGCCAAGGCGGCCGTTGCCCGCACGTCGGGCCAGAAGAGCCGCTCGAACCGCAACCGCAAGCGCCGCTAGCGCGCCGTCCGTCCGGACGCCGCTTCGACGCCAGCGCGAACGCCTGCCGTGCCGATCGAGATCCGCCGCTTCGGGGTCGGCCAGCGTCGACCTGACGGTCCGCCCGGCACGACCGGCGTGACCGGCCAGGTCATCCACAGCGACCGGCGCGGGATGATCAGCGAGCTGGCCTTCGCGCCGAACGGCCGGATCGAGCTGCACACGAACCCGAACACGACCTGGTTCGTCGTGATCGAGGGCGGCGGCTGGGTGATCGTCGCCGCGGAGCGGGTGCGGATCGCCGCCGGCGAGGCCGCGCTCTGGCCACCGGACGTGCCCCACGGCGCGTGGGCGGATCGCGGCCACATGCGCGCGTTCATCGTCGAGTTCGCCGGGGCCGACGACGCGTTCTTCCGCGGAATCCTGGACGGACGGCTGGCCGGGGCCCTGGGCCCCGGCGGAGCCCGAGTCGTCAGTCGAGGCGAGGGCACGCTCAGCGGCCCTGACCATCCGCCGCCGCCCGACCCCGAGGCCGGCGAGCCGCACTGAGGCTCCGGGACAACGTTGTCGGCCGGTGCCGCTCCTCCACGG
>JALYPW010000232.1 GCA_030856145.1 Chloroflexota bacterium
CCGTGGAGCGCTCCCGTGGCGATCGACTGCTCGGTCAGGAAGTGCATGAGCTCGGGCGCCTCGCGGACGACCCCGGCGACGATCCCGAGATCGGCGGTCATCGTCTTCGTGGCCACGAGGTTTGGCGCGGCGGCGACGATCTCGGCGTAGAGGGCGCCATCGACCAGTCGGCCCACGCGGGCGGTGTTGTAGTGCATGAACCGGCTGTCCGGGAAAGCGCCGCAGACCGAGGTGAAGTACGTGAGGACCTCGGCGTCGCTCAGGGTCGACCACGCTGGAAGCGAGATCTGGAACGCTCGGAAGCCCAGGTCGTGAGCGAGCGCGACGCGCTCGAGGACGGTCGCCGTCGAGAGGCCGATGACGCCGACCATCGGCGTCGCGTCGGTCGCGGACAGCTCGTCGCCGAACACCTCGATGACCCGCCGGAACCGGGCGGTGTCGACGGCATAGCCCTCGCCGGCGGTGCCGAACACATAGACCTGGCGGAAGCCGGCGTCGACGGCATGGCGGATCTCGCGCCGGAAGACTCCCTCGTCGAGCTGTTCCGTGTCGTCCCACGGGCACACGACGCTGACCATGACCGTGCTCGGAAATCGCGCCATTCAGTCCTCCCACCGTTCGGCCCAGTCGACCGGCCAGTCCGGCTCGGCGGATCGCGCGACGCCGGGATGCCAGAGGTCGAGCGGCTGGATCGTGAGACCCCGGTCGTTGGGCCGATCGAGGTCATCCGGCAGCGGCTGGATCCGACCCGGAACGCCCTTCACGAGGCTCCGCGGCGGGACATCACCGGTGACGACGGCGCCCGCGGCGATGAAGCTCCCGGCGCCGATCCGGATGCCCGGCAGCAGCGTGACGCCGCCGCCGATCATCACGTCGTCCTCGATCGTCGGGCCGCGCGGAACCTCAGGCGTCTCGTGGCGGCCCGGGATCCGATCGTTCAGGATGGTGACGCCCGGCCCGATGAACACGTGGTCGCCGATCCACGTCTGCGACGGGACGTAGGTGTGGGCCATGATCCGGACCCCGGTCCCGAGTCGGACGATGCCTTCGATGGTGGAGTGGTGGAAGACCGTGCAGTAATCACCGATCCGGACCCGGGCCCGGATCACCGCGTAGTGGCCGGTCTGGAAGAAGTCGCCGATGCGGACGTCGCCGTAGATCAGCGTGCCGGCCCGCAGGATCCCGTTCGCGCCGACCGTCGCCGGTCCGCAGTCCGGCCGATAGCGAAAGCCGACGACGGCGCCATCCTCGACAATCGTGCCCGGGCCGATCGTCGCGTTGGTCGCGCCCGTCGCGTCGGTCGTGTAACCGGCGTCCCCCGCCTCGGGCGCCGCAGACATCGGATCGGGAGCCACGGTCGTCAGGCTGCCGGCAGCCGCCCGGCCTCGCGGAGGAGTCGGACGATCTGTTCCGCCGCCTCGACGTGCAGGCCGGCGACCGACTCGACCGAGCTCGCCGCGATGTGCTGGGTCAGCACGACGTCGTCGCGGCCGGTCAGCCGATCCTGGCCGGCGACCGGCGGCTCCGGCGAACGGACGTCGAGGGCCGCGTACGCCACGTGGCCGCTGTCCAGGGCTTCGACAAGGGCGTCCTCGTCGACGATCCCGCCGCGCGACACGTTGACGATCAGGACGCCCGGCTTCGTCTTCGCCAGGAAGTCTGCGCCGATGATCCCGCGCGACGTCTCGGTCAAGGCGGCACACGAGACGACGATGTCGCTCCGGGCGGCGAGCGTGTCGAGCGAGACGAGCTCGACCTCCTGGTCGCGGGTGCCCTTGATGAACGGGTCATGGGCGATGACGGTCGGTCGGAAGCCGTGGAGCTTCTGGGCCACCAGATGTCCGATCCGGCCGAGCCCGATGATCCCGATCGTCCGCGACCGGATCCGATGGATCTGGCTCAGCTCCGGCCATTCGTAGATGCCCCACTCCCCGGCGCGCGCGGCCAGGGCGAACGGCAGGAGCCGGCGCTGGGCCGCGAGGATCATCAGGATCGCGTGGTCCGAGACCTCCTCGTTGTTGGAGGTCGGGCAGTTCCAGATCGGGATACCCCGGTCCTTCGCGGCCGCGGCATCGACGTAATCCATGCCCACGCTGTAACACACGATCCCGACACAGCCGTCCCCGAGGCGGGCGATATCGTCGGCCCGCAGCGGGCTCGACG
>JALYPW010000237.1 GCA_030856145.1 Chloroflexota bacterium
GGCTCGATCGGTCCTCGAGGCGCAACCCGGATCGGCGCCGCCGGCCCTCGCCGCCGAGGCGCGCGCCGCCGTCCTGGACTGGTTCGACGCCCGTGGCCGAGCGCTCGCGTTCCGTGGAACCCGCGACCCGTACGCGATCCTCGTGTCGGAGGTGATGGCCCAGCAGACCCAGATCTCGCGGGTCGTCGAAGCGTGGGCCCGATTCCTGGAACGCTTCCCGACGGTTCAGGCGCTCGCGGACGCGACCCCGGCCGACGTCCTCAGGGCGTGGCAGGGGATGGGCTACGACCGCCGCGCTCTGAACCTCCGCCGGGCGGCTCGGATCATCGTCGCGGAGCACGGCGGTGTCATTCCTCGCGACGTTGCCGCACTCGAGGGCCTGCCGGGGATCGGCCCGTACACCGCGAGGGCGGTCGCCTCGATCGCCTTCGGGGAAGCAGTCGGTGCGGTCGACACGAACGTCCGGAGAGTGCTCGGTCGGGTGCTCAGCGGGAGCGCCGGTCCCGGCCGGTCGGCGGCGTGGCTCCAGGCCACGGCCGACCTGGCGGTCGATCCGGTCCGGCCGGGCGACTGGACCCATGCCGTGATGGACGTCGGGGCAACGCTCTGCCGGCCGGTCAACCCGAGGTGCGACGCGTGTCCTCTCGAGGCGTGGTGCGCATCAGCCCGGGACCGAGCCGATCACGCGGCCGGTGCGCCGGTGTCGCCACCTGCGGACCAGCACCCGCGATCCCGGCCGGTGGCGTTCGCAGCGACGACCCGCTGGCTCCGGGGCCGGATCGTGGACCGGTTGCGGGCGGCCGACGGAACGACCTGGGTGACGATCGCCGCACCGATCGGCAGCCACGACGCGGCCGCCGTCCGAAGCGCCCTGCGGGCTCTCGCCCACGACGGCCTTGTTGAGCTCGATGACCTCGATCCGGTTCGGGCCCGCCTCGCGACCGCCTGACTCGGCTCGTGTCGGCCCTGGGTTCGGCTACCCTTCGCACGTCATGACGCCGCCCACATCCGCCACGCGGGCGCCCGGGGGAGCCTCCGGGGTCCCGCTCCCGGCGGACGACCCCGAACTCCTCGAGCTCGACCTCCGCGACCTGCGCCGGCACTGGGCCGCTGCCGCCGCGCGGCCGCCGATGACCGCGGCGGCCATGACTGGCGCGGACCTCAAGGCCCAGGCGCTCGGCGTCTCCGGCGAACGGTTGATGGAACACGCCGGCGCGGCCGTCGCGGCGGCTGCCCGGGCGCTCGCAATCGATACGGATCGCTGGGGCCAGGGGCCGATCGTGATCCTCGTCGGCCCCGGCAACAACGGTGGGGATGGCCTCGTTGCTGCCCGCCGCCTGGCCGCGACCGGAGCGAAGGTGATCGTCGCGCTCGTCGCCAGCGGAGCCCGGCCGTCGACCGCGGACGCCGCGAAGAACTGGGACCGGATCGTCCGCGACGAGCGGATCACGATCGTCCACACCCCGGTCGCCCGCGACGTTGCGATGCTCGGGCACGGCATCGAAAAGGCGGCGATCGTCGTCGACGCGCTCCTCGGCTCCGGCGTCCACGGGCCGCTCCGCGACCCGATCCGGGCGGCCGTGGACCTGATCAACGCGGCCCGCGCCCAGCTCGTGCCCGTCCTCGCGGTCGACACGCCGACCGCGGTCGACCTGACTAGCGGCGACCCCTCCGATCCGGCGGTCCGGGCCGACCTCACGATCACGTTCCACCGCCCCAAGACAGGCCTCGTGACCCGCAACGGCAGGGCGCTGGCAGGTCGCGTTCTCGTCGCCCCGATCGGGATCCCGGCCGAGGCGGACCGTGGCTGATCAGCCGCCCGTCGAGCAGCGCACGGCGCCGGCCGAGGATCGCGCAGCACCCCTCGATCCCGTAGCACCCCTCGATCGCCGACCCGGTTTGGGCGAGGCGATCCTCGTCGGCGCGCTGGCCGTGGTCGCGGTCCTGCTCGCGGCGGTGGTCACCTACGTTGCTCCGCCCGACGCCCGCGACCTCGTGTTCCGGACGCCGCTCCTGATCCTCGTCCTGATCGGCGGGACGGGCCTCGTCCTGTGGCGGATCACCCGGCCCGGTCGCCCGGATCGATGACCGCCGGGCCACTCGAGCAGCGCAGCCGGGACCTCGCCGCGCTTGCGGATCGGCCGCTCGACGTCCTGGTGGTCGGCGGCGGGATCGTCGGCGCCGGAGCGGCCCTCGACGCGGCCACGCGCGGCTTGCGGGTCGGCCTGGTCGAGCGCGACGACATCGCGGTCGGGACGTCGTCGCGGTCGTCGCGGCTGATCCACGGCGGCCTGCGCTATCTCGAGCAGTACCGGTTCGGGCTGGTCCGCGAGGCGTTGACCGAACGGTCGCGGATTCTCCATCTCGCGCCGCATCTCGTCACGATCCAGCCCCTCCTGTTTCCGCTGTTCGGGCTGCCGGGCGTGACCCGGGCGTTCTACCAGGCCGGGATGACCCTCTACGACCTGCTCGGCGCGCGCAAGGACGGCGGCTGGCATCGCCATCTGTCGGTGTCGGACGTCGTTGCCCTGGCGCCGGCGATCCGACGCGATCGGTTGCGTGGCGGGCTCCTCTTTCACGACGGAGTCGAGGACGATGCGCGTTACACGCTCGCGGTCGCGCGCAGCGCGCGCGAGGACGGGGCCACGATCGTGACCAGGGCCCGGGCCGAAGCGCTCCTCGAGGACGGCGGCCGGGTCGTCGGGGCGCGGGTGTGCGACACGCTCACGGGAGCCAACGGCGACGTCCGGGCCCGGGTCGTGATCGACGCGACCGGCGTGTGGGGCGCGGATCCGTCGTCGCCGCTCTCGGGCGGCTCGACCCGCCTCCTGCCGAGCCGCGGCGCCCACCTGGTCGTGCCTCGCGAGCGGATCCCGAGCGCGGTCGGCCTGACGATCCGGGTGCCGGGCAAGGTCGTGTTCCTCGTTCCCTGGCCACACTTCTGGCTCGTCGGCACGACCGACGCGCCATACGACGGGCCGATCGACCGCCCGACCGCCGGGACCGACGAGGTCGACGAGCTCCTGTCGGCCGTCAATCACGTGCTCGACATCGGGTTGACCCGGGCGGATGTCGTCGGGACGTATGCCGGGCTGCGGCCGCTGATCGCACCGTCCGACGGCTCGACCGTCACGGCCTCGCGCGAGCACCGGGTCGTCGTCGAAGGCAACGGCCTGGTCCGGGTCAGCGGCGGCAAGTACACGACGTACCGCCTCATGGCGGAGGAGACGATCGACGCGGCGCTCGGCGTTCTCGGCGAGCGGCCGGCGTCGCGCCCGACCGGGACGGTTCGGCGACGATTGGTCGGCGCGGCGGATCGGATGGCCCTCGACGGCGTGGCGGCCTCCCTTGTCTCGTCGGCGGGCCTCGAGTCGGCGGTCGCAGCACGGCTCGTGGCCCGCCACGGGACGCAGGCGCCCGAGGTGATCGCGCTCGGTCGCGAGCTCGGTCTCCTCGGGCGGTTGGTCGAGGGCGAGGAGCATCTCGAGGCCGAGGTCGCGTGGGCCGTCCGCCACGAGCTCGCCCTTTCGATCGACGATGTCCTCGCCCGCCGGATGCGACTCGTCCACGAGCTGCCCGACCGGGGCGCGTCGATCGCCCCCCGCGTGGCTTCGATCATCGGCGCCGAGCTGGGCTGGGACGCGGCTCGTCAGGCCTCGGAGGTCGCCTGGTTCCTGGGCGGCGCGTCCCGCGAGTTCGCGATCCCGTGATGGCGGTGCGCAGTCGTCCGAAATCGAACGCTCCCGAACATCCCTCCCGTCCCGCGCGGTCGTCCGAAACCGGACTCCGAAACCGGACTCCGAAACCGTCGGACGCGATGAAGCCTGGGTGACTGCCGACGGCGTTCGATCTCGGACCATCCGGCACGCCTGGCCGCCTGTCGGCAGCCACGGCCGCGACTGACATGCGCCGCAGCCGCGTCGTTGTCGCCCTCGACGAGGGCACGACCAGCGCCCGGGCGATCGCCTTCGACCACGCCGGTCGCGTCGTGGCCAGCGCCCAGCGCGAGTTCCCGCAGCTCTACCCGGCACCCGGCGACGTGCGCCACGACCCAGAGGCGATCTGGAACGCACAGCTCGCGACCGCCCGCGCGGTGATCACGGCCGTCGGCGGTCCGGAGAACGTTGCGGCCATCGGGGTCACGAACCAGCGCGAGACCGCCGTCGTCTGGGACCGGGCCACCGGGCGTCCCGCCGCCGACGCCATCGTCTGGCAGAGCCGCGTCACCGCGCCGTTCTGCGCGGAGCTGCGGGCGGCGGGTCACGAACCCCTCGTCCGCGAGCGAACCGGGCTCCCGATCGACGCCTACTTCTCGGGCCCCAAGTTTCGCCAGATCCTTCTCGAGGACGAGTCGCTCCGGCCACGGGCCGAGCGGGGCGAGCTCGCTGCGGGAACCGTGGAGTCGTTTCTGATCTGGCGCCTGACGGGCGGCCGGGCGCACGTGACGGACGTGGCGAACGCCTCGCGGACGCTCCTGCTCGACATTCGGGGCGCGGCCTGGGACGACGACCTCCTCCGGCTCAGCGAGGTCCCGGCAGCGCTGCTCCCCGAGGTCCGGAGTTGCTCCGAGGTCTACGCCGAGACCGACCCGACGATCTTCGGCCGGCCGATCCCGATCGCGGCCGCCGCCGGCGACCAGCAGGCGGCGACCTTCGGCCAGGCGTGCTTCGAGCCCGGCGCAGCAAAGGTCACGCTCGGGACCGGAGCCTTCCTCCTCGCCAACACCGGCCCGACGCCGGTCGCGTCGAGCCATGGCCTGCTCACGACGGTCGCCTGGCGACTCGGGCCGGACGCGCCCCTCGTGTACGCGGTCGAGGGCTCGGTGTTCGTGACCGGGGCGGCGGTCCAGTGGCTGCGCGACGAGCTCGGGCTGATCGGCGATTCGGGTGAAGTCGAGCGCCTGGCCGGCTCCGTCCCCGACAGCGGCGGGGTGGTCGTCGTGCCAGCCTTCGTCGGGCTCGGAGCGCCCTACTGGGATCCGGATGCGCGCGGCGCGATCCTGGGCCTGACCCGGGGCAGCGGAGCCGCCCATATCGCCCGGGCCACACTCGACGCGATCGCCCAGCAGGTTCGCGACGTCGTCGAGGCACTGGACGCCGACCTCGGGACGCCGCTCCGCGATCTGCGCGTCGACGGTGGGGGAGCGGGCGACCTCGTCTGCGGCCTGATCGCCGACCAGCTCGGCCGATCGATCGAACGGCCGGCCGTCCGCGAGACGACGGCGTTCGGGGTCGCCGCGCTGGCCGGCCTGGCTGTCGGATTCTGGGCGGACCAGGCGGAGATCGCGTCGGTCCGGGCGGTCGAGAGGCGTTTCGAGCCGGCCGGGAACGAGGCTGCGCGGGCCGCCGGCCGCCGCCTCTGGCAACGCGGCGTGGAGCGGGCGCGCGGCTGGGCGGCGGACGCCTGACGTCCGATCGGCGACGGCGACCGGTCGACGACGAGACCCCGCAACCGGCGATTCGTGCGCGATTCGGCTCGATCAGCGAAAATAGCCCTGTACAAGTCCGTCGTCAGTCGTCTAGACTCCCGCGCGGTAAGGCCGTGGCAGCGCTCACGGCAAGTTCATACGTAGCTCAACGACGACTCGGACTCCTCTCACGGCTGACGCGAGAAAACCCGGAGGGATCGCGCGGCTACCGAGAGGAGTTTTCGTTTCGTGTACAACGACAAGAATCTGACCTGCGCCGACTGTGGCCAGGAGTTCGTGTTCACCGCAAGTGAGCAGGACTTCTACGCACAGCGCGGGTTCACCGAGCCGCGCCGTTGCCCGTCGTGCCGAGCCAGCCGCAAGGCTGCCCGGAACGCCAGTGGCGGTGGGTCGGGCAGCAGCTACGGCAGCTACGGCGCCGGTGGCGGTTACTCGGCCGGTGGCGGCTACAGCTCAGGCGGCGGCGGTGGCGCCGGCGGCTACAGCTCCGGCGGCGGTGGCGGCGGTGGCGGCGGTGGCGGCTACGGCCGAGACCGCGGTCCCCGCGAGATGTTCACCGCAACCTGCTCGTCCTGCGGCAAGGACGCCCAGGTCCCGTTCCGCCCCACCAGCGGCAAGCCCGTCTATTGCTCTGACTGCTTTCGCAGTCAGCGCGGTGGCAGCTCCTATTAACTAGTCCTCTCGGCGCGGACCCGATCGTCGGGTCCGCCGACAACCGCGACATCCCGACCC
>JALYPW010000261.1 GCA_030856145.1 Chloroflexota bacterium
GCCGAAGGCCGCGTCGAGGGCGTCGGCCCGCAGGTCCAGCTCCGCCCGAAGCGCGGCCGCCAGCGCCCCGAGGCGGTTCGCCGGTCCGCGCCCGGCCGCGCCGGCGACGACCACGAAGTCGCAGTACGGACAGAGCGAGATGCAGAACGGAACGTGGACGTACAGCCCGACCGGGGGTCGCGCCCCGAGACGATCCGAGAGGCCGTGGCGCTCGCCGCCTCCGCGCCACGTGCCGTCGGCGCCGGGCATCTCCTCGCGATTCGCCGTCTCTCGACTCGTCATTCGAACCCCACCCGGACATTGGGCGAGGGCGACGTGTCAATCGATCCATCAGGCAATCGCCTGTCAACTCGGCGCGCCGGATCCACGCTCAAGGTGACCCGCTCACCGTCGGAGACGCTGCCTTGTGTCCGCCTGGGATTCGTTTGACAAGAACTCGGTCCGAGCAGGCGCCGCTATGACCGGCACCGCCGGCCGGGCCGGTCACCGCTACCGTCACCGGTCGCGCGACGAGGACTCCCGCGGCCCGATGACCCGCCAGCCCTTGGGCGGCCGGCGCGTCGCCTCGATCTCCTCGACCTCGCGCCCCCGGGGCAGGAACTGGCCGGCATGCCCGGTCGAGAGGAAGACCGCGAAGCGCAGCGCCGCGTGGCCGAGGAACGCGGCCGCGATCCCGCCCGTGACCGCCGTGACCCAGCCGCCGGCCAGCCCGACGCCGATCGCCATGGCCAGCATCCAGCGGTTCCGGCCGGGCGCTCCGAGCCGTGTCGTCAACGCGTAGAGCAGGGCCTGGATCACGTTCGCCGCGGTCGCCTCGAGGCCCGTGATCAGGAGCAGGCCGAGAATCGCGCCGCGGAACGCGACCTCGTCGATCAGGGCGGTGACCACCGAGTTCAGGAGCGCCCCGGGATACGACCAGACGTCCGGAAAGCGCAGCCGGCGATAGCGCCAGTACGCCAGCCCGAGGGCGATCGCCGTCCCGACTGCCGCGTACAGGAAGCCATAGACGAGGGCTTGCCGGCGATCGCCGGCGCCGAGGGCGAAGTCGATCTCGGGTGCAGGGTGGACCACGAAGATCGCGACGACCAGGACCACCCCGATCCCGTACCACGCGATCCGGCGCTTGAACGAGGGCGCCTCGCCGTTGATCGTGTCGTCGTACTCGGCCGCGTTGAAGCGCGCGGCCTCGAGGCGGAGCATGACCAGGAGAAGGGCCAGCCCGACCGCGATCAGCGTCCGGAGGGCCGGCAGCCACGTCTCCACGCTCGATCAGCCCTCGCCCATGCGGAGCATCGCCAGGAAGGCCTCCTGCGGGATCTCGACCGAACCGACCCGCTTCATCCGCTGCTTGCCTTCCTTCTGCTTCTCGAGCAGCTTCTTCTTCCGGGTGATGTCGCCACCGTAACACTTGGCCAGGACGTTCTTGCGCATTGCCCGGACCGTCTCGCGAGCGATCACGTTGCTCCCGATCGCCGCCTGGATCGGGATCTCGAACATCTGGCGCGGGATCAACTCCTTGAGCTTGGCCGTCAGCAGCCGGCCGCTCGACTGGGCGTTGTCGCGGTGGACGATCAGCGACAGGGCGTCGACCGGCTCGCCGTTGACGAGGATGTCGACCTTGGCCAGGTTCGCCGCCCGGTAGCCGATCTCCTCGTAGTCCATCGAGGCGTAGCCCTGGCTGCGGCTCTTGAGCTGGTCGAAGTAGTCGACGATCAACTCGGCCAGGGGCATCTCGAAGTGGAGCACGACCCGGGTCGGGTCGAGGTACTCCATGTTCTGGAACAGGCCGCGCCGGTTCGTCGAGAGCTCCATGAGCGGCCCGATGTAGCTCGACGGCGTCACGACGCTCAGGTTGACCCACGGCTCCTCGAGGACCTCGATGTCCGACGGGTTCGGGAGGAGCGAGGGGTTGTCGATCGCGACCTCGCCGCCGCGGAGCAGCTTCACGTGGTACTCGACCGACGGCGCCGACGCGATCAGGTCGAGCGAGAACTCACGCTCGAGCCGCTCCTGGACGATCTCCATGTGGAGCAGGCCGAGGAAGCCGCAACGGAACCCGAAGCCGAGCGCGACCGAACTCTCCGGCTCGTAGGTGAAGCTCGCGTCGTTGAGATGGAGCTTCTCGAGCGCCTCGCGCAGGAGCGGGTAGTCCTCGCCACTGACCGGGTAGATCCCGGCGAACACAAGGCTCTTGGCGGGCTGATAGCCGGGCAGTGGCTCGGCGGCTGGGCGTGCAACGGTCGTGACCGTGTCCCCGACCTGGGCGTCGCGGACGCTCTTCAGGCCGGTCGCGACATAGCCGACCTCGCCCGCGGCGAGCTGCTTGACCGGCACGAGCTGGGGCCGGAAGACGCCGAGCTCGAGCGGTTCGGCGCGGGCACCCGAGGCCATGAGCTGGATCTGGTCCGTCACGCGCAGGGTCCCGGACGCCAGCCGGACGTAGACGATCACGCCCTTGAACGCGTCGTAGTGGCTGTCGAAGATCAGGCCCTGGACGGGCTTCGTCGGGTCGCCCTTGGGTGCCGGGATCCGGGCGACGATCGCCTCGAGAACCTCCGCGACGCCTGTCCCCTCCTTGGCCGACACCAGGAGCACCTCCTCGCGTGGGATGGCGAGGACGTTCTCGAGCTCGTCCATGATCGTCTCGGGGTCGGCCGACGGCAGGTCGATCTTGTTCAGGACCGGGATCAAGGTCAGCCCCTCGCGCATCGCGAGATGGACGTTGGCCAGGGTCTGGGCCTCGATCCCCTGGGTCGCGTCGACGACCAGGATCGCGCCCTCGCAGGCCTGGAGGCTGTGGCTGACCTCGTACGCGAAGTCGACGTGGCCGGGCGTGTCGATCAGGTTCAGGCCGTAGGTCAGGCCGTCGTTCGCCTTGTACTCGAGGCGGACGGCCCGGGCCTTGATCGTGATCCCCTTCTCGCGCTCGAGGTCCATCGAGTCGAGGACCTGGCTCATCATGTGCCGGCCCTCGACGGTGTGGGTCAGCTCGAGCAGCCGATCCGCGAGTGTCGACTTGCCGTGATCGATGTGGGCGATGATCGAGAAGTTGCGGAGTCGATCCTGGGGGATGGTCACGACGCGGGAGTGTAGCCGGTCGCCGATCGCGGGCTGCGTTGGCCTCGTCCGTTGCGATCCTGTTCATCCAACGAGCCATCCCGCCGAGACTGGTCACTGAACGATCGAATGCGACGTGATCGGCCACGATCCGGGCTGAAGGGATCGGTGCCGGGCCAGTTTCGGTCGATCCTGATCGTCTGACGAACAGCTTCGACCTGTCCGGGCTCTTGTGACCGCCAGCCACGTCCCGTTGGTTCGTTGGATGAACGGCGCGGATTGTACGGCCCTAGCCGGACTGGATCGCCGCGAGCAGTGCCACCCCGATCGCGATCGCGACGATCCCGACGAGCTGGATCCGGCGGAGGCGCTCGCCGAACGCGACGACCGACACGACGGCCGCGATCGCTCCGAACTGCGACGACGTCACCGCCGCGACCGCGATCCCGTCGCGGGCGCCGAACGCGTACACGGCCGTGCCGACGATCTCGGTCACGGCGACGAGGGCAACGAGCGGCAGGGCTTCGCGGGTCAGGCGCAGACGTCCGGTCAGGAGGAGCGGCAACGCCACGAACACGAAGCCGCCCAGGCGAGCCGGCAGGATCGACCAGACGAGCGGCAGGGTCGCCCCGATCCGGGCACTGGCGTAGAGGTTGATCCCGAACGCGATCGCCGCTGCGACCGCGATCAGCGTCGCCCTCCGACCGGGATGACCGGGCCCGACGGCGGCTGCGGCCGCGACCGGTGTCGGACCGGGCCCGACGGGACCGGAGGTAGCGAGCCCACCCGGTTCCGCCACCGCGGGCTCGTCGCCGCCCGACGACGCGAGGATCACGCCGATCGCGATCGCGGTCAGGACGATCGCGGCGGCGATCGCGACCTGCTCCCCCAGGGCGATCGAGATGACGGCACCCATCGCCCCCTCGGTCGAGATGATCGGCGCGATCACCGCGACCTTGCCCGCCTTGAACGCCGTGTAGGCGAGGAGCAGCCCGACCACGTTGCTGGCGCCAGAGATGCCGAGCAGCGTCAGGGCCTCGGGCGTCAGGTTTGCTCCCGCGCCGCCGACGACCGTCGCCGGGACCGCGATCAGGACACCGATGAGCATCACCCAGCCGACCGTCGCCCACGATCCGATCAGGCGGGCGGAGCGGGCGGCCGCCATCGACGATGTGGCCCAGCACAGGGCGGCACCGAGGCCACCGAGAATCGCAAGCACGGTCGTGAAGTCTGCCGGATCGGCCGTGCCCGAGTTGGGCGTTGGCGGACGGCCTGGCCGGTACTGGCTCAGCAGCCGGTTCGTTGGTCAGGCGCCAACGCCTCTGATAGGATGCGCCTTCGTGCTCGACACCGATCCGTGTCGGGCCTCCATGTCCCGGACACCTTCCTGAGAGGATCGAACCCTTGGCCAAGACGCCCCGCGCCTGGACGGGCGCACGAACGCCCTCCGGACTGAAGCGGGTCCGCCAGGCCGAGCGCCGGCACGCAATCCTTCAGCCCCGGCGCACCGCGGCGAAGACATTCGTCGCAAACGCCCTGACCGCCGCCACCTCGGGTGGCGATGCCGAGACCTCGGCGATCGCCTTGGCCGCGGCCCATGCCGCGCTCGATCGGGCCGCCAAGAGCGGTGCGATCCACGCCAATGCAGCGGCTCGTCGGAAGTCGCGCCTGACCCTGAAGTTCAACGCCGCGACCGGTGGCGTCGCCGTCCAGACCTCGGGTCGCGTCGTGAAGACGACCTCGAAGGCCCAGGCCGCGAAGGCTGCGAAGGCCCGGATCTCGGCCGGCAAGGCGAACAAGGCCAAGGGCGCCCAGACGGCGGCCGGCAAGGCACGCGCCGCCGTCTCCAAGACGGCTCGCGCCGAGGCAGCTGCGGCCTCGACCGCCCAGGCCGCGACGAGCGAGGCCCCGAAGACGACAGCGAAGGCCGCCACGACGAAGCCGGCCGCGAAGAAGACGACGGCCAAGAAGGCTCCAGCCAAGGCGAGCGCCGCCAAGAAGACCACGACGAAGAAGGCCGCCGCGAAGAGCTGATCGGCTCGTCGATCGCGACCTGACCGCCCCGGACATCGTCCGGGGCGTCGTCATGTCCGGGTGTCTGGCGAACCGGCCGACCAACCCCGTTCGTCCGATTTCGAACGCCGCTGGAACGCTCTCTATTCGCGTCCGATCGTCCGGAATCGGACTCCGATATCGTCCGAACAGGCGGAGCGGACGTGGTTGTCGACGGCGTTCGCTTTCGGACACCGCGCGGCTCGCGACCTCGCGCGGTTCGTCAGCCCGGGACGGGCGGGCTCGAGTTCCTTGTCGGGCCCGCCTTCGGGCGGAACGCGCCGTACAGGATGCCGCCACCGAGCCCACCGGCAAGGGTCAGGACGAGCACCGTCCCGGCCGATGAGAGTTGCTGGCCCCAGTAGAAGCCGGTGAATGACGACGCATCGCCGATCCCGGCGGCCGCCAGCTCCGCCCCACTGTCCTCGCGGTAGCGTTGGTAGACGCACTCGGCGCCGCCGCTGCACGTCAGCGACCCGCCCAGGTCCGTCCCGCGATAGCCGTTGTCCGCGAAGAAGAAGAGCGCCTTCACGCCGAGAAGCAGGACGGCCATCGTCAGTCCAGTGAGCAGCCCGGCGTAAGCCGCGTTGGCAACGATCCGCGACCACGGCCCCGCCCGTCGATCGCTGCGCTGGTTGGCGTAGTAGCCGATCAGCAGACCTGACGGCGCCGCGAGCAGCCAGTAGATCGGCTCGATCGGGATGACGAGCAGGAAGCTGATCGCGACCGTGACCGCCATGCCGATCCCGACATAGGCGGCGACGATCGCGCCGCGGTCAAGGAAGCGGGTCACGAGCGGGCGCCGACCTCGGTCATCGCCCCGGCTCCGACGCCGGCCTCGAATGTCGCCGATGCCGCCCCGATCGTCCGGCCGAACGCTCCGCGCCCGAGATACACGGCGCCATCGCCGAGCTCGCCCTCGATCCGGAGGAGCCGGTTGTACTTCGCGACCCGCTCGCTCCGCGACGGGGCACCGGTCTTGATCTGGCCCGTGCCCATCCCGACGACGAGATCCGAGATCGTCGTGTCCTCGGTCTCGCCCGAGCGGTGCGACACGATCGCCGTCCAGCCTGCCCGCCGGGACAGAGCGATCGCGTCGATCGTCTCGGTTAGCGTCCCGATCTGGTTGAGCTTGATGAGGACGCTGTTCGCGGATGCCTCCTCGATCCCTCGCTCGATCCGGTCCACGTTCGTGACGAACAGGTCGTCGCCGACGAGCTGGACTCGGTCGCCGAGGCGCCGGGTCAGCTCGGCCCAGCCGGACCAGTCGTCCTCGGCCAGCCCGTCCTCGATCGAGATGATCGGGTAGCGCGTCGCCCAGTCGGCCCACAGGTCGATCAGCTCGCCGGACTCGAGGGTTCGGTTCTCGGTCGCGAGGCGGTAGCGGGTCGGGCCGTCCGCGGAGCCGCCGCTCGCCTCCTCGACCAGTTCCGTCGTCGCCGGGTCGAGCGCGATCGCAATGTCTTCGCCGGGGCGGTAGCCGGCCTTCTCGATCGCCCGCAGGATCACCTCGACCGCCGCCTGGTTCGAACCGAGCGACGGCGCGAAGCCGCCCTCATCGCCCTGGCCAGTCGCATGCCCTTCTTCGTGAAGAATGTTGCGCAGCGCCCCGAAGATCTCGGCGCCGGCCCGGAGCGCCTCACCGAACGTCGCCGACCCGACAGGCATGACCATGAACTCCTGGAAGTCCGTGGAGTCTGTCGCGTGGCGCCCGCCATTAAGGATGTTGAACATCGGAACCGGCAGGACCCGCGCCCCGACCCCGCCGAGGTAGCGGTAGAGCGGCTCGTCGTGGGCCGCCGCCGCCGCGTGGGCGCAGGCCAGCGACACGCCGAGGATCGCGTTCGCCCCGAGGGCCGCCTTGTTCGGTGTCCCGTCGAGCTCACGCAGGAGGTCGTCGACCCCGGCCTGATCGGCCGCATCCATCCCGTAC